>JANYLD010000364.1 GCA_025363835.1 Armatimonadota bacterium | reverse complement strand
GTCTTGAACGCCTGCGACATCGAAGGGATAGCCGAGAAAATGCACGCGTCCCCGGGGACCGTGGACGGAAGAGTCCTCGCCTTGTTTCTCCGAACAGTAGCGCTCGAGGCGATGGATGGTAAAGAACGGGCGGAAGTTGGGCTTTGAAACCCGGAACAATTGAGTGTGGGCAGTTAAGTGTGGGCTGTTGCTGTCGGCTGTGGGTTGATCTAGTTCTTGAGTTCGTGCAACCTCTGAACCGGTTGCAGCAACCCACCGTAAATCCCGACCACCCCAACGCCCGAAAGCGGGGAGCCCACAGCTAGCTTACGGCCCACAAGGCCACAGCGCACAGCCCACATCCCAAAGCCCACAGGGCCACAGCCCACAAGTGGCACAATCTGCTCGTTGAGAGCGAGCGTTGTTGCATTCATTAAGAACCGGCGTCTCCGCTGGACACTTCTCATCCTCCTTGCATCGCTTCCGCTTATTGGATGGTGGGCTTACGGACTTTTCGACCTGGACGAAGGCTTTTACGCGTCGGTAACTGCCTCAATGATCCGGCATTACGAGTGGATAACCCCCACCCTGAACGGCCAGCCCTGGTTTGAAAAACCGATCCTCATCTACTGGCTCGCCAAGCCTGCAATGATGCTCTTCGGCCATGCCGTTGGCCCGCGCTTGCCCAGCGTTCTTGCCACCATCGCCACCTATGCCGTCGTCGCATGGTTTGTCCGCCGCAATTTCACTGGCCTTGCTGCTGTTCTAAGCCTATTCATCCTCTCCAGCAGCCTCCTCGTCGTGGCCATCGGCCGGATGATCATGACCGACCCGCTTCTCCTCTTTTTCTTCACCGTCGCCATGCTGACCTTTTGGGAGTCGCTTGTTGGAGACCTGCGATGGCGTCTTCTGACCGCGGCGTGCCTAGGCCTCGCGGTCCTCGCCAAGGGGCCCGTCGCTCTCATTCTGTTTGCTTTGATTGCAGCTTGGACCTTCGGGGCCTCACGGCCCCGCGCGAAATCAGATGGAGAATTTCACGCAGAGACGCAGAGTACGCAGAGACGCGGAGAGAATCCATCCGGCCTAAATTTCAGGGGCCAATGGTTTCCAGGAACCCTGATTCTTTTCGCCGTGATCGCCTCATGGTACGTCCCCGCCTATCTGGCGAATGGCCAAACCTTCGTCCAAGACTTCCTCATCAAACAAAACTTGGGCCGATTTACCGGTGGCGACCAAGCGCACACTCTCCCGTTCCTGACGAGCTTCTGGTTCTACATCCCCGTTTTGCTCCTCGGCATGTTCCCCTGGATTCTCTGGCTCCCTGCAGCGTTGCCCAGCAAGCCCCTTCCCCTTGTGCCGATGAATGGTGCGCCTTCTCTCCTTGCCCGGATGTTTGTGCCGGGGAGGGGGAGACCAACAGAGTCGAGTGGGGGTGCATTCGGGGGGTCTGAGGGGGAAGGGGTTGGGGATGGGGGTTCTGGAAGCGATCGATCGGCACGCGCTCCGGAATCGGAAAGAGCCGGGATCCGACATCCCAGATCCGAGCTCGCCAACTCCGAGTTCAAGAAATACCTAGCCGCCTGGGCCATCATCGTGCTCATCTTCTTCACTCTTAGCGGAGCCAAACTCCCCCACTACATCCTCCCCGCCACCCCGCCCCTCGCCATCCTCATCGGCGCGCACCTGGCCGAGAAGTGGGGTGTCCTTAGCCGACAGGAAATCGGCCAAAGGCTGAAGCTCACAGTCGCTTGGCTCATCGCCACTTGGATCATCGTGCAACTCGGATTCGAGTCCTGGTATGTCAAGAGCGGGCAATCAGAAGCTCGCCAGATGGCTCGCTACATCGCATCCCGAAACCGAGACCGTCGCGCGCCTGTAGTCGTGTATCAGCTTCCAAGACGAGTCAAGGATTTAGGCACCGGCAAACCCAAGCTCCTCGAAACCAGCTTGCCGTCTCTGTCCTTCTATTTGAACCAGGATGTGATCGAAACGGACGAAACCAAGCCCATCGACTCGACAAAGGGCCCCGTCTGGGTCTTCACTAGACTCGGGCGACCCCTCAACACAACGGAACCACTTGTCCTCGACCGAAAAGGAGACTACTACGAAGTTCTGAGTCGACCATAAGCTAAATGTGGAGTGCGGCGTCTTCAGCGCCGCACTCCAAAATCAGATTGATTTCTTTCCATATCGAACTAATTTGTCCCTAGCCCACAACGACAGGAATGGGATACAACGTAGAAGGAAACAGATGCCATCACGTCATCAAGGAACCGAAGAGGAGAGCTTGGCTCTCGACCTCACGATAAAGCTAGCCCGGGCCGCACAGGCTCTGATGAACCGGGTCATGGGGCAAATCGTAGCAGCGGGCGTCTCCCCGTCTCAATTCGGGGTGCTTGACGCTCTTTATCACGTCGGGCCGATGACGCTTGGTGACATCGCAAAGAAGCACCTCAAAAGCCCCAACAACATGACCAGCGTGGTCGACACGATGGAACGCTCGGGCCTCGTGGAACGACGCCGTTGTGAGCAGGATAGACGGGTCATCTACGTTGACATCACCGACAAGGGCCGCGAAATCTTCTCCAAGCTATGGCCAAGCCATGTTGAGCGGATCGTCGATGCGGTTTCGACCCTTTCCCCCCAAGAGCAGGTAGATCTCGCGGCGCTTTGCAAGAAGCTCGGGCAAGCTCCCATCGAATGCGACGGCTCGCACGACTAGAGCGGGAGTTCCATCTGAAACTGGCTGATCGAATCGATCTCCATGCCCGCCCCCGTTAAAGCCTCGCTGAACTCATGCTCCGGAAAGAAGGCGGGAATTCTAAATTGGTGATCCGGAAAGCGCGCAGCGAGTGCCTCCAACATCCCTTTTGCCTTCTTTGGACTTGGTCCGTCAACAAAACCCATGCTTCGGCACCCAACCGTACCATCGACCGGCGGCCCAATGACTGCAAATACGTCGCCGTGCCGGACGCCCCGAGTGGGGAGTGCCATGTTTGCCACCGTGATTGCTGACATCGACCACGAAGCCGCCAAGGGCCCCCGGGCCCCCACGACACCAGCCACGAGCGTCGGGTCAACATCTTCCAGCTCTGGCCCTAGGAGGAGCTCGCTCGACAACGTTGATTTGAAGCCGAGCAACCGATGCTGCTTGACGAATCCAAGCCCCTCATAAAGGGCAATCGCCGCTGAATTCTGCTCGATGACTTCCAGCACCATATTGGTCTCGCCGCGGCTGCGAGATTCTTCAATGGCCTGAGTCAAAATCTGCCGCCCCAGCCCGTGCCTGCGGGCCACAGCCGCAACTCCCATGGCAGCAACCCGAGCAGTCTTCCCGCGCCGGGCTACCAAAGCCGCCGCCATAACCTTCTCTCCGTCCATCGCTACCAGACTTGCCGCCAAATCGATCGACTCGGCTCGAAACATTGATGCCAAAAGGGGAGCTGTGAAATGGGCGGGAACGATGTAACCCTCAAAACAAGAAGTCATTCCAGCGGCGAGGTCTTCGATAGAAAGACTTAAAGGTGATTGGATTTGCATGGCTTCGCAGTCAAAGAATCATACTGCCCGCGCGGCTGTGCTTTGTGGACTGTTGGCTGTGATCTGGTGGTCACGGGTTTCGGGATGCAGGAAATCCCCGTTACCAGTTGCCGGTTACCCGTTACCCAAAGACCTAGTCCTTCGGCACGAGCGCAACTCTCGAGCCGCCGAAGTCAAAGAAAACCGTAAATGGCTTCATGAAGTCCTGCCCGATATTCCCAGCCAAGTAGCTATCGTTAAAGGCTCCGATGGTGGCCTGGGAGAAGGACACCACAGGACTGTCAAATCGGTGACCCGCCAATTCAAACCAGTCGATCGTCCCTGACCGGCCCGCTGTAGACCCTCCGGCTCCAAAGTTGGACATGGCCTGCGTCTCCCGATTGTCCAGAAGATGCTCGCGCCTTACAAATGGCGCGTGGAACTGGACGGTTCCGCTCGCTCCCGAGTCCAGCCGATACCAATCTGTCTGCTTGCCGTTTGGCCCCTTTATCGTCGCTGGAACCGCCGGATTTCCCGTATCAAACTTCATTGGAGTCCAAACCCCTTCCCCGAGCTTAAAGGTCGCGGGGTTGTAAATCGAAACCGCCGGTTTCGAGAAATCGACACTCACAACGCTGCGCCGAAAGAAATCAAACCCGACGATTCCCCCCAGATTCACATTGAGCGCCTTGCCAATGTCCGCTAGATCGTATTCAGAAAACTCCGTGTTGGACAATGTAGCCGGGCCGAGCTGAAACTTGTCGACGTTGCGAAAGGTCTCCTTCGAAATCCCGCCAACTCCGACGAGGGGCAGTTCGCCGATCTTGGGAAGGTTCAGCGAGTCTGCCACCTTTGGGTCGAGCACCATGATCCCAGCGCCAGAATCCAAAATAAACCAGCCCACGTCCTTCCCGTTTACTAGGGGGTGAACGATGATGTGCCCTGTAAACAACTTCTTAGCCTCAACCGCCGCCGGAATCGAAGAATCAAAGCTAATGTTGTTCGGCGCCCACTTGGGCATGGAGTAGGTGCCGGGCGTCGCAACCTTTGCAACTTCACCGATAAACGTATCCGTCAGCCCGCCTTCCGCAATCGAAGTCTTGTATGGAATCTTCCAAGCGCCGGCCGGACGCCAGTCATCCATGGTCACCGTGATCTCGCCCGGCGAAGCCACGAACTTGCCAAATTTCGGGAGGTGGGTCGAAGGGTCGATGTGGACCGTCTCCTTGAACCCGGAAGGCAAGGTCACGTGAATATCGCTTCCATCTGCCTCTAACTTGATTCCGGAAGCGGGGTCTAGCCATTGGTCTGTCTGGAGCACCATGGCCGCCTCTTGAACGTCCACATCCTCGAAGTTCAGGATTCGCGGCGCTCCTGAACGGTCCGCCTCCCAGAAATCTTTGCCGTCGTAACCGTACGACTCGCCAAGCGGCCCTTTCATCACCTGCAAAAACTTGCCGTCCTTATCAAACTGGATCGAGAAAGTCGTTGGGACTCCGTAATACGTCGATGAGCCGGTAAGAACCGTAGACGCCCAGGGCTGCCCGTCTACTGCCAGCGCCTTTCGCACGCTGTCAATAAGATCGGACTGACGAGCAGATAAGGGCGCAATGAGGAGAGCGGCAACTGGGACCATTGGTTGAAGTTTATCTACGTCCGACAGAGTGTCGCTCGTTCCTTATCCGCTCGTCTCTCCTGGGTTCGAACCTTTAGCTTGGCCGTAGGATTCGGCGAAGCTGACGATCCGTCCAATCAATGCGTTGTATGTACCGTGAGCAGCGCGAGGATCGGCCACTGTCAGTGCGTCAAGAGCGCGTGCTCGTACGGCTGCTCGACATCTTCTGGCGCGGGAAAGTCGAATCCCAACCTCACTAACCGCGGTCTTGCGACAAGGACGAGCAATGCTTCCATTGAAATCAGTCCTTTTGTCAGGTCCGTCAATCCCATGACGACGAGGTCGCCACCCGGAAATAGGAGGAGCGTGACTACTATCCACAAAACAACCCTACCAGGAGCTTTCCCGATCGACTGCGGCCCGCATGGCCCATTCTGGCACCACCGACTGCCTTCGGCTAATCTACAATCCAGACATGTCCGCGTCCTTTGAAGAAAGATTGCATCGCTATGCCCGCCTCGTCATCCTCGGCGGGATCAATATCCAATCTGGGCAAGAGCTAATCATCGGCGCGGACGTTGCGGAAACGCCTTTCGTCCGCCTGCTAACCGAGGAGGCCTACAAAGCCGGCGCGACCAACGTGTTCGTCATCTATTCCGATGAGCCAAGCACACTCATCCGCTATGCCCACGGCTCCGACCAAGCCATCTCCTACGCTCCCAAATGGTTTGCGGACGCCCTTGGCTCAAGGGTTGAGAACGGGGCTGCGTACCTCCGCGTCTTTGGGTCCAACCCCGCTCTCCTCAAGGATGTTGACCCGAAAAAAGTGGCGATCTCGGGCAAGGCAGGAGCCGAGGCAAGCAAGAAAATGCAGGATGCATTTTCCAATATGCTCTCCAACTTCGCCATCGTCGGCCACCCTTCGACCGCCTGGGCCCAGGCCGTATTCCCAGACGAGCGCGCGGAGCTTGCGTTAAGTCGACTTTGGAATGCGGTTTTCACCTGCACCTATGTCGACGAAGAAGACCCTGTCCAAGCCTGGAACGAGCACTGCGCAGCAATCGAATCAAGACGGGATTTACTGAACGCCAAGAACTTCCAAGCCCTCCATTTCGAAGGTCCCGGAACGGACCTGCGAGTCGGCCTTGCGGAAGGCCAGAGGTTCGCCGGGGGGCGCGTCGTGACGCGACCCGGAATCATCTGCAGCCCCAATGTCCCCACCGAAGAGGTCTTCGGGATGCCGCACAAAGACAAGGTCGAAGGCGTCGTCCACAGCACCAAGCCGCTCAGCGTTCGCGGCCGAATGGTCGATGGAATCGAAATGGAATTCCAGAAGGGAGCCGTTGTGAGCGCCAAAGCCAAACAAGGCGACGAAGTCCTCCAACGCCTGCTCGAGACCGATGAGGGCGCCCGCCGCCTCGGCGAAGTAGCCCTCGTCCCCAACAGCTCCCGGGTGAGTAAGGCCGATATTCTCTTCCTCAACACGCTCTACGATGAGAACGCCGCCTGCCATATCGCCATCGGCCAAGCCCTCGGCGAAAACATGGAAGGCTACGGCAAGATGACGCCAGAGGAGCGAGCCACGAGAGGGGCCAACGACAGCCTCATCCACGTGGACTGGATGATCGGCTCCGATCAAGTCGACATAGACGGAGTAACCCAAGCCGGCTCAACGGAGCCGTTGATGCGCTCGGGCGAGTGGGTCTAGCCCGTAGCGCCACTGGTCGCCGCGCCGCCCGAAGCTTGGTCGTCGCCGCCCGGCGGACCGCCCGAGTCACCGCCGGTCTGACCATCTGTTTTCGTCGGCAAAGTGTTGTCCACCGGAGGCTTTTTGTCGTCGGGCTTCTTGTCCGGGGCTCCAGTCGTTGAAGCTGGCGTCGTAGTCGTGGCGGCGGGGCCGGAAGTGCCCGTCGCACCAGAAGGCTGGTCGCCCCCAGAAGCGG
>JANYLD010000297.1 GCA_025363835.1 Armatimonadota bacterium | reverse complement strand
CGCGAGTCGAGGGACCTGACTGGAAGCGACGGCGTGCTTGTACGAACATTACGAAATGACAGTCAGGTCCCTCGACTCGCGGACTCCCTCGGGATGACAATGTTTTAGAAGGAGCAAGGGGACGGGAAAGGAGAACAACATGAACGCAATTAGTAGAAACATCATCATCGGCCTCGCGCTCGGCGTGTCGGCGTGCGCGGCGGCGGCGCAGGGCAAGCCGGTTGTGCTTAAAGGGCTTGACCCGGTGCAGCTTGTGGCAGGCAGAGAGACCAAGGGGCAGGCGGGCATTGCGTATGAGTACGGGAAGTTCAAATATCTCTTCGCTAACGCGGAGGACGAGAAGGCTTTTGAAACAAGTCCAGACCGGTACGCGGTGCAGAACGACGGCAAGTGTTTGATGATGCCGGAGATGGCAGGTGCGCCTGACCTTTTCATAGTTCACAAGGGCAAGATCTATTTGGCGGGGTCTGAGGTTTGCCTGGGTGCGATGAAGGCGGACCCGGAGAGCTACTTGAATCCTTCGCAGACGCCGGCGGCGCCTACCAAGACGGTTGCTATTCTGATCTTTCCATTCGTCGAGATCATCGACTACTCAGGGCCCTGGGAGATCTTTGGCGGGGCGGGCTACAACGTGATCACGGTTGCCGCCACCAAGGCGCCGATCAAGACGGTCTACGGCCAGACGGTGACTCCGGACTACTCTATTGCCGACTGCCCCAAGGTGGACATTCTGCTGCTGCCTGGCGGCGGGGTACCCAACCTGGATCCATCTGATCCGGTCATGAAGTGGATCGCCAAGACCGTGGCCGACACTCCCAACGTCCTTTCAGTGTGCAACGGGGCGTTTTGGCTCGCCCAGGATGGTCTTTTGGATGGGCTTTCTGCCACGACCACAGCAGGCAACCTCGACCGCCTCGCTAGCACCTATCCCAAGGTCCACGTCGCCTTTGGTGAGCGCGTGACCGACAATGGGAAGATCATGACTTCGGGCGGGCTCTCGGCGGGCATGGACGGCGCCTTGCAACTCGTTGACAAGCTGGAGGGGCACGCCACGGCCGAGTCCGTTGCGGTGGCCATTGAATACAACTGGGACGGCAACAAGAATTTCACCCCCGGGCTTTACGCTCGAAGGTACATCCGCCGAGCTGGGAATATCAAGCTGCCGGCCGACGTGAAAGCCAACCAGCTGGTGAGCTTGGGCGACAAGGATCAATGGCACGAGGTTTGGGATATTACGGTCACCTCGTCGACAGCGAAGGACGTCATCGCCGCCATCGAAACCACATGCGCTGGGGCCAAGTGGCAGAAGGTTTCCGGCGACGATTCGCAGACTGTATGGACGTTTAAGGGCGACGACGGCTCTCCTTGGCAAATCGTCTATAAGCTGACTCCGGACCCTTCCGTGAAGGGCAAGCTCTCGGGGGACACCTTTTTGAAGAAGGTCTGACATTCTCTGGGGCCCTGCCCAAACCTCTGCCCTGTTTCCCGCATACCCATCGGGAAACAGGGCTTGGCGCTGGGGGTTGTTGCATGTTTATTGCAGGTAAAGCGGTTTGTTAGGCTTTTTTGGGTCTAGTTTGTTGCAGGTGATTTTTTTGGGAAAGGGTGTTTTGGGGGAAGGATGAAGGATGAGGGATGAAGGAGGAAGGGTTGGGAAAGCGGGGCGATCGGCGGTTGTAGCACAGGTGCTGCTCGGCGAGTTGGGTAAATCTCGCGCACGTTCGGAGTCTGCGCGGACAATCAGTGGTGAGGAACCATAAAACTGTCGGTTGGCTCGGCGTGAGGGTCTTAGGGGGGCATTGCGAGTTGGAGGAACGAGCTTGTCATGTTTAGTGAAGATGGGGACCATAAAAAACTCTAGGTGGTCTCGCAAGGCCCACCGCTACCGTCTCCCGGTGATACTGTAGAGATATGTCTACTATTATGACTGAATTGGGCCCGTTTTGCAAGAGCTGGAGAGAGATTGTTTCGGCCCATTATTTGCCTACACAGACGCCACCTTGCTCCCTACCTGCTGCGAGCATTCGGCTTTAAAAAACTGGCAATATGACTTCAATAAAAATGAAGCGCGCCCTCCTTCTGCTAGCCGTTGCCCTGGCCGTACTAACCCAAGCACAGACTGTCCCGTACACCAAGTTCACCCTCGGCAACGGCATGACGTTCATCCTTCACGAGGATCACAGTGTGCCGATTGTGGTGGTTAATACGTGGTTCCACGTGGGCTCTAAGGATGAGCCGGAGCATCGGTCGGGGTTTGCCCACCTGTTTGAGCACCTGATGTTCATGGGGACTTTTCGGGCACCGAACGGGGTGTTTGATAAGTTGATGGAGGCGGGTGGGGGCGATAACAACGCGTCCACGACCCAGGATCGCACCAACTTCTACGACTACGGCCCCTCGAACCTCCTACCCACCCTTCTCTGGCTAGAGGCGGATCGGCTTGAGGATTTGGGAAAGGCGATGGATCAGCACAAGGTGAACTTGCAGCGGCAGGTGGTGCTGAACGAGCGGAGGCAGACGGAGAACTCGCCTTATGGGAACTCCAGCATCAAGCTGCCGGAGCTGATGTATCCGGTGGGGCACCCTTATCACTTCGCCACCATCGGCCTGCCGGTAGACCTCAACGCGGCCACGGTGCAGGACGTCAAAGACTTCTTTGCCACCTACTACGTGCCCAACAACGCGACGATGGTGATCGCGGGGGACTTTGACTCGAAGGCGATTCGGCCGATGATCGATAAGTGGTTTGGGACGCGGCCGAGGCGGGATGATCCGGTACACCGGTCTGCGCCGCAGCCGGAGATGGTGGGGCAGACGAGGCTGACGATGGTCGATCAGGTGCAGTACCCGCGGATCACGATGGCTTGGCATAGCCCGCCCGCGTTTCAACCGGGCGACGCGGAGATGGACCTTACGGCGGACGTTCTTTCCAATGGGATATCCAGTCGGCTTTACCAGAAATTGATCTACCAGGACAAGCTGGCGACGGACGTCTCGGCCAACGAGGACTCGGAGAAGTTGGGTTCTATCTTTACGATCTCGGTGACGGCCAAGGACGGAGTTCCGCTCAGCAAAATCGAGAAAGAGACCAACGAGGTTGTGGCCGACTACATCGATAAAGGGCCGACGGCGGAAGAGTTGCAACGGCAGGTGGCTCAGATCGAGTTCTCCAAGTTGAACGCGCTGCAGTCGATGGAAGACCTTGCGGACACCATGAACGAGTACGACTACTACTTTGGGAATCCGGACTCGTTTAAAGCTGACCTGGACAGGTATCGCAACGCGACGCCCGCTTCTGTTCGGCAGATTGCGCAGGGGATTTTGGCTCAACAAGCGCCGGTTGTTTTGACGGTCGTGCCCGCTTCCGCGCCCACTCAGGACAAGCCCCGCGACGTAAAACCCTCGCTCGGAAAGGCGGCCACATGGACTCCGCCCGCGCCGGTTGAGATGACGCTGGCGAACGGGGTGAAGGCGTTCTATTGGCAGCGGCCGGCTTTGCCCTTGATGGCGATCACGACGCTCCTTCGGCGGGGCTCTGACCTGGATCCGGCCGGGAAGTCTGGGGTGGCTGACTTGACCACGGAGATGCTGAGCCAGGGGGCGGGCGGATTAAGTGCCACTGACTTTTCCAATGCGCTGGATCAGTTGGGGGCCAGTTTTTCCGCGAGCGCGGGGGTTGAGAATACGGGCGTGAGCCTCTCTTGTACGCAGGCGAATTTCTCGAAGGCGCTGGGTTTGTACACGGACGCTTTGATTCGCCCGAACTTCGATCCAAAGGAGTGGGACCGGGTGAAGCAGCTTCACATCGAGGGATTGCAGCAGGCGTTGGACGATCCGGCGACGGTGGGGCAACGGATGGCGGCAATCGAATATTTTGGTTCGGCCAACGCCTATGGGCGACCTGCGGATGGGACGCTTGCTTCTGTGCCGGCAGTGACTTTGGATGACGTGAAGGCGGAGCACGCGGCGGTATATCAGCCGGGCGATGCGGTCGTGTTCGCTGCTGGGAGCATGTCGCCGGATTCGTTTAAGGGTGAACTGGATGCGACGTTGGGCAAGTGGGTAGGGTCCGGTTCCGTACCCGCGGCGCCGGCGATCTCCTCACCGGCGGCAAAGCCCTTGCGGGTTTACGTGGTGGACAAGCCCGGCGCGGTGCAGACGGTGGTCCGGTTTGTGTTGCCGGCTCCTACTGCCCATGATGCGCGGCGCATACGGTTGGAGGCGATCGGTTCTTTGTTCGGGGGGACGTTTACGAGCCGGTTGAATGCCAACTTGCGGGAGAACAAGGGCTACACGTATGGGGCGGGCGCTTCCTATTCGCTCGATCCATCGGTGGGCTACTTTGTGGCAGGGGCGGACGTCCGGACGAACGTGACGGGGGCTTCTCTGACCGAGTTTCTGAAGGAGTTCGCCTCGGTGCGGACCGGGAATATTACGGCGGACGAGGTTTTGAAGTCAGTCGGGGCGATGCGCACCGAACGGGTGCAGTCGGCTTCTACGGTTGCCGGCCTGGTGGGGACGGCGGCTTCGTTGTATGAGGACGGGCGATCTTATACAGACTTGGGGAAGGACTTTGCGGAGATCTCTGGTTTGACGCCGGCTTCGTTGAATGCGATTGTAAAGGGGGCCTTGCCTTTGGAGAATGGGGTTTTGATTTTGGTGGGGGACAAGGGGGCGATTTTGGCGCAGTTGCAGGGGCTTGGGTTGCCGGCTCCGGTTTTCGTAAAGGCTGAATAAATTTTTGGGGGAATTCACGCAGAGCCGCGGAGGTCGCAGAGACGCGGAGGGGGACTTGAGGATTTTCACCACAACGCCACAACGAGCACAACGGATCACAACGTTCGGAACGATTGAGCGGTACATTGCGGCCGTCTAGAGATTTCACATCACTGCATCAAAACAATGGTCGTCCCAAATTACGTTCCCGATCCTATCGAAATCCCCGGCAATGTGACCCTTGCGCCCTACACGTTGCGACTGGGGTTTATTCGGCGCGTGTTGTCGCTCCATTTGTTGAGCGTGGGGGTTTTGGTGGGGCTGGTGTTTGGCGCAATCCCCATGGTTCCACTACTACCGATCTCCATGGGGTTATTGGGTTGCCTGATCGCGCTGTGCTTCGTCCGCATTGGGTTGAGAGGTTCGAAGGCGGAGGTGATCCTGTCTTCCTCGATGCTCTTGCCATTGCTCGTCGTGGCTGGCCTGTTCCTCAAGTCGCTCGATCACTCGGGAGCCGTGATTTGGCCCGCGCTGGTTGGCCTTGCTTGTTTCAACCTCTACTCGTGGTTCTGCGGACGTGATTTCAGCTTTGTTGGGGGATTCATTCTGTCCGTTGTTCTTTCCGCCGTCGTCGTCGCCGC
>JANYLD010000226.1 GCA_025363835.1 Armatimonadota bacterium | reverse complement strand
CCGGTAGCTCGGCCTAGAGCGAGGAGACGGCCGAATTCTCCCGCGTCCTTTGCTTTGGTTCTTGCCTCATCGAGCGAGATCAGGCCGCGAGCGACAAGTGCGGCCAGATATTGATCGAGCGTGTGCATTTTGGCCTTTGCGCCAGTCTGGATGAGGGAGGATATCTGGTAGGTCTTGTTCTCCCGAATGAGGTTTCTGACCGCATTGTTGGCGACGAGAACCTCAAACGCGGCAACTCTGCCATTGCCCTCGATCTTGCGAATGAGTGTTTGCGAGACGACCCCGATGAGGTTGACCGAAAGCTGCATACGTATCTGTTGTTGCTGGTGGATCGGAAAGACGTCGACAATTCGGTCCACCGTTTGGACGGCGTCCACGGTGTGGAGGGTGCCGAAGACGAGGTGCCCCGTTTCTGCGGCGGTAATGGCGAGGTGGATTGTCTCAAGATCGCGCATCTCCCCGACGAGGATCACATCAGGATCCTGTCGCAGGACGTACTTCAGCGCGTTCGCAAACGAGTTTGTATCGACATCTAGCTCCCGCTGATTGACAAGCGCCAAGTGATCGTCGTGAACAAACTCGACCGGGTCCTCGATGGTCATGATGTGGACCGATTGCGATCGATTGATCCGGTCAATCATCGCGGCAAGCGTCGTCGACTTGCCTGACCCGGCCGGGCCGGTGACAAGAACAAGCCCTCGAGGCTTCGAGACAAACTCGTAACAGGCTGCGGGCAGATTCAACTGCTCCATCGTTTCGATCTCGTAAGGAATCACGCGGAACGCCGCTTGCACGTGGCCGCGCTGCATGTAGGCGTTGCCGCGAAACCTTGAAACGCCGGGGATTTCTAGGGCAAAGTCTAGTTCCTGTCCATCCAGGAAGCGACTCACCTGTTGCGGCTTCAGAAGCTCATAGAGCAAAGCTCGGAACTCGGTATCGGTGTAATGGGGCTCGTCCTCTACTTCAAACAGGTCCCCATGAACCCTAATATAGGCCTTCCCGGTATCGGTCTTGAAGTGAAGGTCCGAGCCCTTAATATCGACCGTCTTGCGCAGGAGCCGCTCGATCCGCTGCATCAACTGGCCTCCACCAATCCCTGATTCATGGCCCGACGCTGGAATTCGTTCATGTTTGAGCACTTGCCGACCGCGTGCTCCCAGTCGATAATTCCGTCCTTAAGAAGGCTTAAGAGGCAGCCGTCCAGGGACTGCATTCCAAGGTCGGCGCCAGTCTGAATATCCATTGGCAGTTGGTGGGTCTTACCGTCTCGGATGAGAGTCCGGATCGCAGGTGTTGCCACCATCACCTCAAACGCGGCCACGCGGCCCTTTCCCTCTTTCGTCGGCAGAAGGGTTTGCGAGATCACCCCTTGGATGGTCACGCTTAGCTGTGTTCGAATCTGGGCCTGCTGATCCGGCGAAAACACGTCAACGATCCGGTCGATCGTCTGAGCCGCATCGTTCGTGTGCAAGGTTGAGAGGACCAGGTGCCCAGTTTCTGCGGCCGTTATGGCCAGTTGGATCGTTTCCAAATCTCTCATCTCGCCCACGAGGATGACGTCCGGGTTCTGTCGCAGCACGTGCTTCAGCGCGTCTGCAAAGGTCTTTGTATCCGAACCTAGCTCACGCTGGTTTATAATGCTTTTCTTGTCCGCATGAACGTATTCGATTGGATCCTCGATCGTCATCACGTGCAATTTCTTGTTGATGTTGATGTGATCGATCATGGCGGCAAGCGATGTCGACTTACCAGAGCCGGTGGGGCCGGTGACCAACAAGAGGCCCCGGGGCAGAAGCGCCAGCTTCTTCGTAACTTGGGGCAAGCGCAGTTCATCGATGGTGCGGATTCGATACGGAATCACACGAAACACCGCGCCAATATGGCCGCGCTGCCAGAACATGTTGACCCTAAAACGGGAGAGGCCGTCGACGTTGTAGGAGAGGTCCACTTCCTTAAACGTCACGAGTTGGTGCCGCTTCTCTTCGGTGAGCACTGCCAACAGCATCTCCTGATGCTCCTTAACCGGCATCACCTCGTAGTCGGCGCGGATTAGGTCGCCCCGGACTCGCATGATGGGCGGCTGCCCAGCCTTCAAGTGGAGATCGCTTGCGTCCCGATGGACAAGGTCCCGCAACAGGTTGTCTATCGTTGCGGACATAACTCCAGTTTAATACGCAACGTCGCTTAACGCCGTAGCATTTGCTTGAGCTCAGACGCGATTCCCGCATAGCCCATCGCCGTCTCTTCCGAAATAACGCCCGCCTTCACGTAGCGTACGAGGCTCTGATTCATTGTCTGCATGCCCCAGAATCCGCCCTCATTCATGGCGTGATACAGGTCGCTGAAGTGGCCGTCCTCAATCAGCTTGCTCACCGTCGGGGTGCAAATCAGAATTTCGTTGGCGGCAACGCGGCCATTGCCGTCTGCGCGAGGCACGAGCTTCTGCGCCACGATGGCGCGAAGGGATCCGGCCATGCGCTGGCAAAGGTGGATCTTCTCGTGAGGCGGGAACATGTTGATGATACGGTCCATCGTTTCATAGGCGCTCGCGGTGTGGACCGTGGAAAAGACAAGGTGACCCGTTTCACCAGCCTGGAGGGCGACGTGCATGGTATCGACGTCGCGCATTTCACCAATGAGGATGACGTCGGGGGCTTGGCGAAGGACGGCGCGCAGTGCAGGTTGGAAGTCGAGTGTGTCGATTCCGATTTCGCGCTGGCTAACGTAGCAATTCTTGTCTGGATGGACGAATTCGAGCGGGTCCTCAACTGTAACGATGTGGGCCTGGCGATTCATGTTGATCAAGTCGATCATCGCGGCCAAGGTTGTCGTCTTACCGGAGCCCGTCGGACCGGTGACGAGGGCGAGCCCCTGCCGGTGCTTCGTGACTTCGCCGAGAACGGGGGGCAGTCCCAGTTCTTCCAGAGAAAGAATTCGGAGGGGGATAATACGCATAGCCGCCGCGTAGTTGCCCTTTTGCTTGTAAATGTTGCAACGGACGCGGCATTTGGTGCCGACAGCGAAGGCAAGGTCCATTTCAAACGTTTCGTCGAAAATGCGCTTTTGGCGGTCGCTCATAAGCTCGCGGCACATTCTCTGGACGTCTTCTGCGGTGATGAAGGGCATCTCAGGGCCGAGCGGCCTGATAAGGCTGAACTGCTTCATTGCAGGTGCTGCGTCCGATTTAACAAAGACGTCAGAGGCTTTCGCCTCATAGCCGATGTCGATGAGGTCGTGCATTGATATTGTTGAAGCATTCAGCATAAATTTGAACTCTAAGGCTTGCGAACTGCAGCCGCGCCAGAGCCGCTCGAAAGCCGGTTTACTACTAAAAAGTATACCAATGCGCTCGCGCCCAACCCGGCTAAAACAGTCAAGCTCCAAATAAGAACCGTATTGGTGCCCCGTTCCGGAGTCCGACTCGGTTTTCGTTCCACGATCGGAACTCCAACTTGCACGTTAATGTCGCTAGGGTTCTGACTCAAAAGTTGGATCTGATACTCGACGTCAGGGGGGTTGCTGTCAATCCTCCCTTGGACCACCGCGCCCGGACCTGGGAAATCCTTGATCGTCTTTGGACTTGGAGTGAAATCGTCGACGATTACGTTCATGCCCTTGATGGTATGCGGGGCGGGGGCTCCGGCAAAAGCTTGAATAAGGGGGTTGAGATTAATGGTGCCGTCATCGCTCGTAAGACCGGCAGTGGCGAATGTCGCGTGAAGAAATTGCAGTTTTGGATCGCCGGCTACCATTTGATCGGTGTAAACCTGCAGGCCAATAGCTGGTGTTTTAAGCCGGGCGCACAGATCGTTGACTTGCTTGGTGAGCAGTGAAGCGGGATAATCTGCCTCCACCATCGAGATCTCCATCACGTCGGCCCCGGTCGTATGGCGTCTTAGGAATACCACCATATCCGCATGGACGGCTAAAGCTCCCTGAACTGGCGCGGCTGTCGTTTGCGCGAAAGTGCTTGCGTAAAGAGCCAAGACCAGACAAGCCATCAAAAATCGCATCAATTCAATCTACCTACGTTCAATTTTGACCATTGCGATAAGTTTTAGCGAACCTTTTGGCCTTTCGAGTGTTCTTCTATTCGTTGCAAAGACAGCATTAGGGATTTTTCTTTGGTTGAAGTCAGGTAGTGAGCCATGGCTCAAGAAAGCAATTTCTTGCAGACCAAATACCCATGGGCGATCTCTGACGGGGCTATAATCGCTGGCCTGCAACTACAGGATACAAAGAATAACATGAACGAGCCGGAACAGATGGGCGAGCAGACAGGCGGATTTTTCCTCACTCCGGAGGGATATGCGACCCTGCAACAAGAGCTGGAGCACCTCACGATGGTGAAGCGGCCGGAGATCGCTGACCGCATCAGGGAGAGCCAGACTCACGGTGAGTTTGCCGAAGACAATAGCGAGCTTGACGAAGTCAAATTTGAGCAGGCGATGGTGGAAGGCCGTATCGCTGAGTTAAAAACGATTTTCGGCAACGCCCACGTTATTGAGATGGATCAGATACCAACCAGCCACGTGGGCCTTGGCTCTCGTGTAACCGTGAGCGATCCACAATACGGCGAAGAGTTTGAGATCCGGATCGTTTCCAGCGTTGAAGCCGATCCGACTAAGGACTTGGTGAGCAGCGAGTCCCCCTTGGGAACCGCTTTGTTGGGTCACTCGAAGGGCGACACCATCAAATTCGAAGCTCCGGAAGGCTCTAAGAGCTTTAAAGTCATCAAGATCGCACGCTGAGTCGAGATTCGAGATTCAGGATTCAGGATTCAGGATTCAACCTCCGACGGAAGTCTGGTGCGTTTTGCATCACGCATCTTGGATCATGAATCCTGCATCTCGAATCCAATCGAGCAATCGCCCCTCCTCTGAGACTTCTACGCGTCAGGGGCAACAGAGGCTTCTGAATGACCAGCGGTTGCGGACTTGTGCACGGCCGCCATGCGTTTCAGCCATTCCTGACGCGCTTGCGCCAGAAACAAGAGATTACGGTACGCGACCCGGCGCAACGGCGAATCCTTCGAACCTAAGGGGATGACTTCCCTTTCCAAATCCTCGATGAACCGTCGATTCTCTTGAAGCCATGTCTTGATCACTCTTCCCTGCTCGGCATGGGGCAAACGGTCCAGAAAATAGCTGCGCGTGCGGATGGGGTCCACCATGAAACCTAGCTCGGTTCGGTCCGGTGGAAACGTCAGCCAGCTATCGAGCAAAGCTTCCCCGGCGCGGGTGAGCTCGTACTCTGTCCGTTCCCGATTCGGCACGCCCACGCGGCGAGCTTCGCTGAGGAGTCCATCCTTTTCAAGTCGTCTGAGAACGCGATAGACTGAGCCGCTCTCGGCACTCCACCGGCCCCCACGCATGCGGTTCATCTCCTTTCGCATGGCGTATCCGGAGCTAACTCCTTCACCCACCATCGCAAGGATCAGATACTCAAGTTCACTGTAAGGCCCGGCGTTGGACATTTAAAAACTAGCTTCCTTTTCTTCCTAGACTCAGTGTAATGTAACCCATGCGCTTTGAATAACCAAGCTTATAGACCATTTGCTGCAGCAAGGCTCTTTGCAGCTTGGAATGCTTATTATGCCTGGTATAGTTGAGCATCCCCCAGGTGATCAACCGCGGGAAAGAACGTCTATGTCTAGCACACCGAGCACTCCAAAGGGGCCCACGAGCATCCCCACCTACCGATCCAAAAGAGGCTGGAAGGGTTATTTTGCTGAAGTCGGCCGCGAGATGAAAAAGGTCAATTGGCCAACGCGGGCCGAAACCAACCGCCTCACCGGTGTGGTCTTTTCCGTTTGCTTCATCGTAGGGATTATCCTCTTCGCGCTAAGCACCATATTCGAGCACTTTGTGGCGCTCGTCACCACGGGGTCCGTCTAATGCCTAAGTCTTGGTACGCCGTCCACACGATTGCTGGACACGAGAACAAGGTTAAGGACGTTCTCACACGCCGAGCGCAGGTTGAGGGTTTCTGGGATCGCGATATCTACCAAATCTTGATACCGACCGAGCGGGAAATGACTACCCGAGGCGGCAAGCGCTATGAGCGCGATCGAAAAGTATTCCCTGGATACATCCTCGTCCAGATGTCTTTGACCGATGATACGTTCAAGCTAGTCAAGTCCACAAGCGGCGTCACTGGATTCGTGCAAAGCGGAAACAAGCCGGTCCCGCTCGAAGAATACGAGGTTCGACGAATCATGTCCAACCTCGAAGCCAGCAAAGAAGCCCCCAAGGTTTCCTGGCAGAAGAGCGACACGATCCGCGTGGTGGAAGGTCCGTTCAGCGAATTTACCGGAAAGATCGAAGAGGTCAATGCGGACCGCGAGAAGCTCAAGGTTCTTATCAATATCTTCGGAAGGGATACGCCGGTCGAGCTGGACTT
>JANYLD010000187.1 GCA_025363835.1 Armatimonadota bacterium | reverse complement strand
CAACGCGGGCTGATCTGAAGCCCATCCACAACCGGACCGATAAATGGGAACATCACGAGCGTTAGAACCGGCCATAAACTCAAGACGAATTATCAGGCTCAGTCGAAGCCAATGCAACAGTCTCCTTGCTCGCGCTTTTGCATGCGTTTGGGATAAGGTCGTTATTTAAAGGGTGCAAAAGCGCGAGCAAGCTCTCGCACTCCCAAATGGTTAGTTGATTGCTACAGCGCCTGACTCAACCACCTGCCGGTAGCCAATAGAGCGATCAGAAATCCTGACCGGGCGATTGCATTTTAGGGCCAGTCTTGCGAGCTTCTCCATGTTGCCACCGGGGTTGACGATGACGAAGTCGAGGCGTCGGGAGAGAGAGGCTACGAGGCGGTCTCGGACTTGGTTGTTGACTCCGATGAAGTCGGCGTGGGGGCGGAAGGGGGAGATGACCATGTCGGTGGAGGGGTCAAATTGGTAGCGCCAGAGGCGGGCGGCTCGGAAGGCCTCTTCCGTGAGCGTTTCCCCGAGGACTTTGAATAGGCCGCGGTCGAGGCAAAGAATGCGAGGTGAGCCCCATCGAAGGGGAACGACGGCGGAGCGTTGGTATTCGGGCGTGTCGTGGCCGGTGACGAGGACGTCGGAGTTGAGGACGCCTTCTTCGGTCAGCTTCTCGATGAGGTCAAGATCGGCCGGGCGGCTCTTGCGGGAGGAAAGAACGCAGAAGGTCTTAGCTTCCATGAGTCGGGTGTTGCCATACAAAAAGAGAACTCCGGGCGGGTCCGGATCAAACTCTTCGACGAGAGTCGGATAGTGGGGATCTACGGCGGTTACGAGAGCAACGCCGAGTCCGGAAAGCCTTTCTTCCAGCTCCTTGGTCGCTTTCAATGTGCTCTTGCCGGTTGACAATGCGGCAGACGATTTGGCGGTGAGGCGGTATTCCTCTCGCCAGGTTTCAGGGGCGAGCCTTAAGAACTCTTCGGGCGATCGACCGAGAAGCTCGTTTCGGGCCAGAATACGGGTGACGGACCGTCCGCCGATGCCGGGCGTCATGGCGAGGTGGAGGGCGAAAGTGCGACGTGGGAGATTCAGAGCTTTGCTCCTGCGAGGATTTGGGCGGCTTTCAAGAGAACTTCTAAGGCCCTGCCACCGACGACTCTCAGCTCGGCAACAACATCCGAGTGGCTCAACTCCACGTTCTCGAGACCAGCAGCCAGATTGGAGACGACGGCAAGGCAGCCATATTCGATGCCCGCTTCTCGCATGACGATGGCCTCGCTTGCCGCGGTCATGCCGACGATGTTGCCGACGCGGGAGAGGATCTTGATCTCGTTGGGTGTCTCGTACCGTGGGCCGTTGCTGTTGATGTAAATTCCACCGGGTTGGACCGGGTGGCCCGTTTCTTGGCCTGCTCGACAGAGGGCCTTGTTGACTGCGATTGAAAAGGGCTCGCTGAAATCAGTGTGTTGGACGGAATCCGAGAATAGGGTTAGGTTTCTGGCGCTTGGATCCGTGAAGTCCTGGCAGCACACGAGCGTTCCGGCCGGCCAGTCGGTCCTCAGCGAGCCGACGGCTGCGCTGGCGAGGCAGTAGGGAATGCCCAGTTGTTTCAGGCCCTGGGCCGCGGCTCGGTAATTAACCTCGTGAGGCGGCACTTTGTGGCCGGCGGAGTGGCGCTGGAGAAGGAGAATACGGATGCCGGCTTGTCGCACAATGCGGCCCCGTAGCGCGCCGAATTTGGTGAGCACGCAAAGCGGCTGGCCGGGCTCTTGGGCAAGGACGTCGCCGATCCCGGTCCCGCCAATCAGGGCGACGTCTGCGTGCATTTGTTGATTATGAGGGCGTAAATTGCGGGACCAGTGGTTTTGTTGACCTTTCCACACTCAGTGTCGACGCGCTAGAAAAGATTTTCCGACGATTTACGATTTACGATTTACGATTTACGATTTACGATTCGAATCATCCACACTGAATTCGAATGATCCTCCGCGAAGTCCTGCATGCGCACATCCCGACTCTGACTGCTGAAAGCACGGTACGAGATGCGGTGGACAAGATGGATATCTATCAGTTTCCGGCCCTTATCTTTGTCGACGACAGCATGAAACCGATTGGTGTGATCACGGAAGGGGATCTCTGCCACAGGGTGACGACGAGCGACAACTTGATCAGCATGATGGACGAGCCGGCGATCGTCTATGCGAGCAAAGATCCGACAACGTTGCCGCCAGATACGGAGATCGGCGACGCCTTTCACAAAATGATCAGCAGTGGGCTAAAGATATTGCCGATTGTCGAAGATCACAGGCTGATGGGGATCGTGCTTCGGGTGGATTTAATGCAGGCGATGTTGACGGACGCTACTCGGAAGGATGAAGGATGACGGATGAAGGCGGAAGGATGAAGGCGGAAGGCGGAAGTGTTCGCCATTTCTGATCTGGACTCACCCTTCATCCTTCCGCCTTCATCCTTAAGGTGCGTACAATAGCGCGAATGGTATCTGAAGGGTCTGCGTTTCCTCAGTTTTCTTTGCAGGATCAACATGGAAAGACTGTTTCACTTGGCGATCTCAAGGGTCACAAGGCGGTTTTGTTCTTCTATCCCAAGGACGACACCCCTGGGTGAACGGTTGAGGCCACTGAGTTCCGTGATGAACTCCCTCAATTCGATGGTGTTAAGGTCTTTGGCGTGAGCCCGGACCCCGTTGCCTCCCACGTGAAGTTCGCTCGGAAGTTCGAACTCAACTTCCCGATCCTGGCTGACCCCGGGCGGCAACTCATAGACCAGGTTGGGGTCTGGGTCGAGAAGATGAATTACGGGAAGCCGTATTGGGGTGTTGAGCGGTCTTCCTTTCTTTTGGATGAGAATGGAGTGGTTTTGAAGGAGTGGCGCAAGGTGAAGGCCAACGGGCACGTTGCGGAAGTCTTGGCCGAATTGGCGAAGCTTGGGTGAGCCTATTTGGGAGTGCGAGAGCTTGCTCGCGCTTTGCCGACTTTCAAGGTTGACTTGGCTTTATCGACACGTGTGAAAAAGCGCGAGCAAGCTCTC
>JANYLD010000166.1 GCA_025363835.1 Armatimonadota bacterium | reverse complement strand
CGTGTTAAACCCGCCACCCTTGATTTCCTGCACGACGGACACGATCTTGTCTTCCGTGTTAAACCGCTCGATATTCGCCGTCGCATCGATCCACATGATGCGGGCCTGCAGATGATGCTTGGCCGCTATCGTGTTGGCAATATTCGCTCCATACCCATACCGGTCCATCATCACTCCCGGAGCGCCGAGGAGCGGTTGTTGAAGCTGAAATCGAGATTGAGCAGGCGGAAAATGAAGTTCTTGCGCGGGTAGTGCCATCTGAAAAGCCAAAGCCACAACGGCACCAATCGCGCGCACGGCGGGCATAGCGTGTTTTTACCTGGATTACACTGCGTGTATGGTGGAGGTCGTCTTGGAAGTGCCTCCGGACCTCTCTTCCGAAAAAGTCGTAAACATCTTCATCGCTGAAGTCAACTCCTTGGGCTTGGTGGCGAAAGAGATGTTGCCCAAGACCTATCGAGGAATCATCCATTGGCATCTCACCATGCCGGATCAAAAAGGCACCTTAGAAGCAACCTGGCGACCCGCTGACCGTAGCTTTTGGCTCTCCATCCACGATAACCGGCGCGCTGACTGGCAGGCGGGGATTCTCTTGTCCATGGAGTCTGTATTCCGTGGTTGAGTTTGGGATTTCACGCAGAGGCGCAGAGTACGCAGAGACGCAGAGGGCTACTCCCGAAGGTTGTTGACTACACGTTTGATTCCGTTCTTCATCTGATCTTCGCCAAAGTTAAGCATTAGCCCGAGTGGCATGTTGGCACAGCGCAAGTAGGTTAGGACTTGCTTGAAGTGAACGGGTGCAAGCTGCTCAACTGATTTGAGTTCAATCAAAAGAATGCCCTCAACGATCAAGTCAGCTCTAAACCCGATCTCTGGCATCTTTACCTCATCGTAGATAACCGGAATCGGAACCTGTCGTTCAATCTTGAGCCCACGTTTTTCTAACTCGTAAACAAGAAGTGACTCGTAAACAGACTCATAAAGACCTGGACCCAGTTTCATGTGGATTCTCATCGCACAATCGACAACAACGCCACTAACCTCATTAATTTTCACGACAAGCTCCTATTCTCCGCTGACCCTCTGCGCCTCCGCGATCTCTGCGCCTCTGCGTGAAATCCCAAGAAAGCCCCAGAGCATCAATAAGCCTTAGCAAACACAACCCGTTGCTTGCTCGGCTTTCCTGTCAGCACGCAGACCCCAGGCTCGCCATCGGAAGGAATCAGGGGCTTCAAGGGAATTGCTCGGATCGTTGCCTTCGTCCGCTTGGAAATCTCCTCCTCGGTCTCAGAGGTTCCATCCCAGTGGGCGACCACAAATCCGCCGCCGCCCTCGCCCTCGAACAGAGCCGCGAACTCTTCCCAAGTATCAACTCGATGGGTATTCGCTTCTCTAAATGCCAGCGCCCGGTCTCGCAAACTCTGCTGAATGGTCGCCTGCAGATCCCGAGCAAACTCAGCCACGCGCTCCAACCCAACAGTCGCCTTCTCGCCCGTGTCCCGCCGTGCCAAGACCGCCTGTCCAGACTCCAACTCTCGGGGGCCAAGCTCGATGCGCACGGGCACTCCGCGCATCTCCCAGTAGTTGTATTTGAAGCCAGGAGACTCCTTCTCCCGCTTATCCACCTTCACCCGAATCCCCAGGTCTATCAACTCCTGGGCAATCCGGTCCGCCACGGGATGAGTCAAAGCCCGCGCCGCCTCATCCCGGCCCATGGGCACGATCACAACCTGAATGGGCGCCAACTTAGGAGGGCAGACCAAACCCTTGTCGTCCGAGTGCGCCATCACCAGCGCCCCTATCAATCGCGTCGAAACACCCCAGGATGTGGCATACACATACTCCAACTTGCCCTCAGCCGACTGGAACTGCGTCCCAAACGCCTTCGCGAAGTTCTGGCCCAAGTGATGCGAGGTCCCCGCCTGAATCGCCCGTACATCCTGCGTCAGAGCCTCGATGCAATAGGTGTGGTCTGCACCCGCAAACTTCTCGTTCTCACTCTTCAACCCAGTTAACACAGGAACTGCCATCCAGTCCTCGGCGAACCGCCGATACACGTCCAGGATCGTCAGTGCCTCAGTCTCCGCCTCGTCATAGGTCGCATGAGCTGTATGCCCCTCCTGCCACAGAAACTCCGCGGTCCGCAGGAATAGGCGAGTCCGCAACTCCCACCGAACAACGTTCGCCCACTGATTGATCAAGATGGGAAGGTCTCGGTAGCTCTGGATCCACTTCGTGTACGAGTTCCAAATCACCGTCTCGCTAGTGGGCCGGATAATCAGTTCCTCTTCCAGCTTCGCGTTAGGATCGACCATCAACCCCTTTCCATCAGGCTTCTCGATAAGCCGGTGGTGAGTCACAACGGCGCACTCTTTAGCAAAGCCCGCCACATGCTCGGCCTCGCGCTCAAAGAACGATTTCGGGATGAGCAAAGGGAAGTAAGCGTTCACGTGCCCAGTCGCTTTGAACATGTCGTCCAACGCCCGCTGCATGTTCTCCCATAAGGCGTAACCGTGCGGCTTGATGACCATGCAGCCGCGCACGGCGGAATGGTCGGCAAGGTCCGCTTTGAGTACAAGTTCGTTGTACCAATCGGCATAGTTAGATTCACGAGAAGGAATTCCTAGGTTGCTCACGAGGGATTGAGTTTGACATGCATCCCGACAGGATTACTGGGGCGAATCGTGCAAGAAACTGGTAGGAATCCTTTGCAAGGGTCCCGAAGGTCGCCAAGGATCATTAAGGGAAGCGCACACTCGGTAAGGTTGTAATGGCTGGATCGTCCAAACAGATTGATATGACCTACCTCCAAGATATGTCTGGAGGCGATGTCGAGTTCATCCACGAGATCCTCTCCACATTTCTCGAAACGTCGGTGGAGCTAGTCGAAGCTATTGCCGAAGCCAGCCGCGATGGGGACGCAACGCGGGCCCTCTATGCCGGCCATACCTTCAAAGGCAGCCTCAGATCAATCGGCGCGGAACCCCTGGCAACTCTCTGCCAGGACCTTGAGGTTGCAGTAAGAGCCGACGATTGGGACACCTACAGACTCCTTGCAAAGGGGATACCTGTAGGATTTGAATCTCTCCGCTCAGAGATCGAATGCTTGTTCCAAGAAAAAGCCGCCTAGTTTAGATACGCGCCCTTTTTCCGCTTGCACTTTTCCGCGTACATCTCTTTGTCGGCTCGCCTGAGCAAAGTTTCGATGCCCGCGTCTTCGTCCGACACCGATGCCATGCCGATGGCTAGCGACGTGGCATAGCCTGCATCCTGTATGCGCTTTTCGAAGGCGAGTTCGATTCGATTCATGACCTTGCGTGCCTCGATAGAATCGCTACCGGGCAAAATCAGGACAAATTCATCGCCTCCCACTCTGGCCACCAAATCCATTTGGCGAGTCTCCTTCTCAATGACTCGAGCCAACATTTGCAGGACATGGTCTCCGGCGTGGTGGCCGAAATCGTCGTTCAACTTCTTGAAATCGTTGCAGTCTATGACCACCGCCGTAAGCGGCTCCGTCTTTGAGAAAGCGTCGACTGAAAACTCTCGAAGAGCCCGGCGATTGAGCAACCCGGTTAACGGATCTGACAAGGCTTGCTTTTTGGCTTCCCACAGCGCTTCTTCGAGTCGAGCAATGGTTAGCATGATGATTCCGAGCGCTATAAAGTGGAGGAAAGCGCTAGAAACGACTTGGTCGAATGCCAAGATGCGGTTTTGGGCGTCAATTGAAGTTCCAACCCATGAGCCGAGCGTGACGAGCGCGAGACCGGCCCATCGGCCTCCTAACCGAGTTGCAATCCAAAGCGGCAAAACGTAGAGAATGCGGAAAGCAGACTCAAAACCCAAAATCCCGTCCAGGCCGACAAGGGCAGCCAGGAGTAGGGAGCCGAGCAAGATAGCGACTGCCACCTTTTGGCTCTCATAAAACCGGACTGATTCCAATAGAATTCGCTTTACCACATGCCCTTCTCAAACCACAATCAAACAGCTTCACCACCCGATTGCGGACCCAGCCCCCAGAACGCAGCCTATCTATTTAGTTTACTGGACTGTTTGGAAACTTGCGCAGTTCCAAGCAAAAAATGCCACTCAAAGCCGCTTACCCTTTCTGGAACATCACCTTCCACAAGATCCAAGATCCAAGATCCAAGATCCAAGATCCAAGATCCAAGATCCAAGATCCAAGATCCAAGATGCAAGATGCAAGATGCAAGATGCAAGATGCAAGATGCAAGATGCAAGATGCAAGATGCAATATCCGAGATCCCAGATCCGAGATCCGAGATCGCCCAGAATAAGCCATGCCTGCACGATCCGTCCTGATGATCTCGCCCCGAGGCTTTAGGCCGGACCAAGAAACGGCCGAAGACAACGCGTTCCAACACAGCGCCGATGCAGAGCCCAGTTCCGGCTTTGGAGAGTCTGCGCAGCTGGAATTCATGGCAGTCGCAGCCGCCTTAAGGAACAAAGGCGCCGATGTGATTGAGTTCGAAGGCGAGTGCGAAGCGCCAAGCAGTGTGTTCCCCAACAACTGGTTTTCCACGTTCGAGGACGGCACCCTTGTCCTCTATCCGATGAGCACGTTCGCCCGGAGGCTGGAACGACGCCCGGACATCGTTAAATGGCTGGAAGCTCGCTATCCACAAGTTGTCGATCTGACGAGTTGCGAGGAACGAGGAGAGTTCTTGGAGGGAACCGGCAGCCTTGTTCTCGACCGACAGAATCAGATCGCTTTCGCTGCAAAATCAAATAGAACTAGCGAAATCCTCGTCAAAAACTGGTGCGCCGACTTTGAATATGAAGCTGTACTCTTCGACACGGTCGGCCCACGGGGACTGCCCGTCTATCACACGAACGTCCTCATGGCTCTGGGAACCGGATATGCGGTCGTCTGCACCGAGTGCATCATCAACCCACTTCCTGTGATCTCAGCGCTTTTCGCCTCTGGCCGGGAGCTAATCGAGATCACTCGCACCCAGATGACCGCCTTCTGCGGAAACATTCTAGAGATGGAAGGACGGTCCCGCTTCCTCCTCATGTCTTCTTCCGCTCAGCAAGCTTTCACCTCAACTCAACTTAACTCACTCCAGGCTCACGTGGAAATCGTCGCCGTAGACGTGCCTACGATCGAGCGATTCGGCGGAGGCGGAGTGCGGTGCATGATCGCCGAACTTTTCTGAGCCGGTTGCCCAATGAATCTAGGATTGCTAAC
>JANYLD010000159.1 GCA_025363835.1 Armatimonadota bacterium | reverse complement strand
TCCATACCTTCCCGCCTTATACCGGGTAGACGGATGGCGAACTTTGAAAGGCGGACGTCTGTTGGAAAGTAAATGAGCTTTCAAATCCTTGCGGCCCTCAGTGGGGGAAATTTTTGCTCAAACTATAGCAGTCATACGTCTACATATTAGACTGAAATCCTGTTATACTAGCTGGAGACTGATATGCTGGCCAAGTTGCATCGATCGAGCCGAGGTTCGGTCCGACCGCTCCGCCCACATTGTTTATGGTTCCCTTTTGAGTTACCGGCACCCATTCGCAACCAAAAACACCCCCAAAACCTTTTATGGTCCCCTTTCGCACTAATCGAAACTGCTCCCTCCAAGGCATGCACCTCCCCGCGCGTCCCCTAGCATGGATCAAAGCTAACAGCCATCCGCAGATTCACCTCCACCTTCGGAGGGGGAGGCTGTGAGCTTGCGAACTGGGTGGGGGTGGACAGAACGAGGACCTACCGCCAAATCCTCAGTTGCAAGCAGAAGAGTTCCGACCTGGAAAATGAAAGCGAGAAAGTTAGCGGGCCCAATTGAAATTTGTGCTACATAACAGCGTCGTGCAGCACTTCTCCAAGAAAACTCCCCCAGAACCCCCACCCCTGCCCCGCTTGCACGCAATCAAAGTGCAACAACCCACAGCCTCTATGGTCCCTTCTTGCGCTAATCGAAACTGCTCCCCCAAGCCGCCTTCCGAAATCCAAGACCAAGTTTTTATGGCTCCCTCTTCCGTTAAACAGGCCGCAGCGATCTGACCCTCAAAGTTTTTATGGTCCCCTTCTTTATTAAAGTGACCAACCATCTTTCGACTCGGACGTCACCCTCCCCTCCCTTGACGGGAGGGGGCAGGGGGTGGGTGAACGTCTTGTGCCCAATCGTCTTACTTGCCAGTGGTTCACTAATTTATGCGGGGTGCCATCAAGGCACTATTCAACCCCCCAAACCTTCCCAAGCTCAAACTTCAACCCCATTCACCCCCCCAGGAAACGATCCTTGGAAGCTTGCATGGTCGGATCGCAATTCGACCACTCCAGCCCTCCTCTGGAACGGCCTGATAGGCATTCGCCTCGGGCCGCTTGGCAACGGTTACGACAGCCAGGGCAGTCCACTCCCCATGTTTGCCATGACGGACTATGAAACAACGGGCCGGGAGAGGCTGCGGCCGACAACTTGTCCCCTTACGGTCTCGTTTGCAGAAATCCAAGATGGCAAGGCTCAACGATCTTCAATCGAGGACTGGCATCAAACATTGGATATGAGCAACGGCAAGCTCGAAAGCTCCTACCTCGAGCGCACGCCGACAAATGAAGTGAGGATTGTTACCACGACAGTCGTCGATCCCACCCAGGCCAGTATCGGCCAGCAGTGGTTCGTCAGTCCCACCGAAGATGCGAAGCTAGCCGTCAATCTTGACTTTCAAGATGTCGGCGCCATAGAGCAGAGCGGCCATCAGCTCAAATGGCTACAAGGACGCAAGCACGCCACCGTTCAATACCGATCAACCCCGAAAACCGCTGCCGTGGACAACCCAACCTTCACCTCCAAGACCCCGACGTTGATCGACGTCAAGGCAGGGCAGACCTTCGAACTAAGCTCAGTCATCACCTTCATCGACGAGCACGGAACGCCCATCCTGTCGCCTAAAAATGAAAATCCCAAGATCATTGCGTCCTTCGAAGACATTAGCAAGGATTCGACGAGGGCGTTCGCCGGGGAATCGCAGCCGGACATCGAGATTGACGGCCCCATCGAAGACCAGCAGGCCATCCGCTCGTTCCTCTTTTATCTTCGTTCGGCCATTTCTCCCAAGGGAGGCATGTCAATCAGCCCAATGAGTCTGAGCAACGACATCTACGACGGCCACGTGTTTTGGGACGCCGACATCTGGGTCTTGCCCGCGCTTGCATTCGTCGACCCGACCGTTGCTGCAGCTATCCCGAAGTATCGAATCGACCATTTAAGCCAGGCGCAACGAAATCTGGGAGATTGGATCAAAGCGGACAGGCCTGTTCCGAAAGCGAGAATGGGGCCGATTGCTCAAACGGGAGCGGCCGGAGACGCCGCAAAATTCCCCTGGGAATCGTCTCTGACGGGCAAAGAGACCGCTCCCGGCGATTCGCGGTTCGAGGATCACATAACGGGCTCGGTCGCCTTCTCTATGGGGACTGCGGTCGACTTAGGGCTGGTTAATCCTGAGGCGGCGGCGAGAGTCATGTCGGCCGCGTCATCGTTTTATTTGCTGCGTGCAAACGGGTCCGATCCCGCCGAAATCCGCTCGACGATGAGCCCGGACGAGAACAAGATCGCGGACAACGACCTCTACACGAATCTAGTTGCCGAATGGTCTGCTTTTCAAGGGTGGCCGGCTGAACCGACTTACAAGCTTCCGCACGACCAGATGAGCTTCCTTACCTACGACAACGACCCGGTGAAGAGCTACAAGCAAGCGGCGGCGATCCTCGCCATCTACCCTCTCCAATACCCACCGGCTGAAGCCGAAGCGAAGACGATGATGGACCGGTTTGCGGACAAGGTGATCCCCAACGGACCGGCAATGAGTGACTCGATCGACGCCATCATTTGGGCCCGCATCGGTGAGTCGGACAAGGCCTACGATGCCTGGCGGCACGGGTGGATGGACTTTGTGCGCCCGCCTTTTCTCCTCTTCAGCGAGAAAAGAAATCAGGATCGAACCTATTTCACAACAGGGGCGGCCGGAGAATTGCAGTCGGTCATTTACGGATTCCTCGGTTTTCGGATAGACTCAAAACCAGAGGCGGGGGCGATTTGGTCCCTGAAACTTAAAGGAGATCGCTGGTTGAGTATAAAACCCAACCTGCCGAAGGCGTGGAAGCAGGTAACGTTTCGCAACTTTCACGTGCTAGGAAAAACCTACACTTTGACCGCCACCCACCAGTCCGCTCAGGTCACTCAAGGAGATTGATTTAATGCCGAATGTCGTTCTAACGGTTGACTGCGAAGGCGCCCATCACGATCGGTGCTATACCAGCGAGTTCATCAAGGTCTTCGAAGAAGAATTCGTACCCGCGTCGTGGATGATCCACGTGTCCATCAAGGACCCTAGCGCGAACACCAACCTTTACTATCACGAATACATCCACAAGATCCCCAACTGGCACGAGTTGGGCATGAAGGTCAACTTCGAGAACGAGCGGGGCTATGTGGAAGACGCCAAAGAGCGTGGCAACATCCTCTGGGTCGCCCGCGACACGCTGAAATCGCACACGATCAAGGTCACCGCATTTCGGGCCGGCTGCTTTGCCCTCGTGCCATCGGACGTTCCCTATCTCGAGGAGATGGGAATTCTCGTAGACAGCTCCGTCGTTCCGGACTCGGATTACAAGATGTTCGTCGATTGGCACGGCGCGCCGCACCAACCGTACCACTCTGAGAAAGACGACCTGACGAAAGAAGGCAAGAACCGTCTCCTCCACATCCCGGTCTCTACGTGCGATGGCAAATACGGATATCTGGACAACGGGTTCGACTCTTTGAAGCCGCTCTTTGAAGCGAACATGGACAGCGAAGTCATCTGCCTTGGCCTGCGGGACTACCATGACAGCGTGGACACCCTCCGCAAGACCATCCGCTACTTCCGAGACAAAGGCGCCCACTTCACCACCCTCACCCAATCCGCCAGCGAGCATTACGAGCATCACAAGTCGTACGCCGGGGCTGGAGTCTAAGAGGCCAGGCAAGCCCTTTGTGAGTCTTTGTGGATCTTGGTGTTCTTTGTGTGAGTTTTCAAACTCTCATAAACGCCAAGAACACAAACGAGCACAAAGACCCACAATGGGCTCGCTGGTGTTTGAGCTAACTTAGAAAGCAAACTTGACCAAAACGCACCGAATTCTCACCATTGACGGTGGCGGCATAAAGGGTGTCTTCGCCTCGTCGTTTCTTGCTTCCTTAGAGACGTCAATCGGGTCGCCGCTCGTAAACCACTTTGACCTTGTTGCGGGCACTTCAACTGGCGGAATCATCGCCATCGCCCTGGGTCTCGGCTACTCAGCGACCGACATTCTAAGCTTCTACGAGCAGCTTGGCCCGGAGATCTTTCAGCACACCGGCTTTGCGAGCGTGATGGCCTCTATCAAGCAGCTCGGCAAAAGCAAATACGGGCAAGAGCAAATAGCGGCGACTCTGAACAAGTTCTTTGGCGGACGGGTTCTTGGCGAGTGCAAAACCGCCTTGCTCATCCCCTCTTTCAACATCGAAACAGGCGAGATTTATGCTTTTCGGTCGGGCGGCCAATCCCCATTTGATTCCGACTCCCAAACCTCCGCGCTGGATGCCGCCCTGGCAACAACGGCCGCTCCAACATTCTTCCCCGCTCATCGCACGCAATCCGGTACGCCCCTTGTGGACGGCGCAGTCTGGGCCAACAACCCAACGGAGTTGGCCGTCGTGGAAGGGATCGGCTCCTTCGGCTGGGCCGCAGATTCCATTTCTGTCCTCAGCCTGGGCAGCACCCAAGAAGCCTTCTCGGTCGGCTTGGCTCGTTCCACTGCTTTAGGAGCAGCCTATTGGGGGATGAAGGCGGCCGATCTTTTCATGACCGCCCAGTCCTCCGCATCGATCCTGCTGGCGGGGCGATTGATTGGCCCTGAGAACGTCCACCGCTTCAATCCCACAATGCCTGCTCGCCGATTTGGCCTCGACAAAATCTCAGAGATCCCTTCCCTCAAGGGACTCGGAGATTCCGAAGTCCGGAAGGCTCTTCCAACTCTTCGAAAAGTGTTCTTTAGCGAAGAAACGTTAGCGGATTGATGAGGAAGTCGGGATGAATTTTCCACGCGAATAGTCCTGACAACCCCATCACGATGCCGAAGATCGCGGGAAAGAGGGCCACAAAGTAAAGCCACCGCTTTCGAGTCAGTGCAGTCACAGCGAAGAGGGTGATGGCGAGGGATAAGCTAGCCCCCGACAGGTCGAATTGGTCGTCGTGGAAGTTGTAGCCGTTGTAGCTGTCTAGAGCTTTGGTGGCATCACTCTTAACCCCATCTTTTTCAGACTTTTCCTTGTCTGCCAACTTCTGATAAAAGTCCGCCCGCTTCGAAAAAGGCGTGATCGCAGCCGGAGTCGTGAGAGTGGAAGCCTGTAGCCGCATCTCGTCAGCAGTTGTCTTATAGATATCCTCGCGGATATTCTTTGCCTGGTAGTAAGTCCAATTGTCGATCCACTGAGCCTGCGACTGCTGCATGTTTTGGACGACGTTGCCGTCCTTAATCGAGCAAATACCCATGAAGGCGGCAAGCAGCGCGATCGAGAAGGCAACCCAACTGTTCAGGTGCTCGTGCTTCTTCTCGGCCCCCGGGTCTTTTTTCTCTTCGACGAGATCCATCGGA
>JANYLD010000106.1 GCA_025363835.1 Armatimonadota bacterium | reverse complement strand
GGCTCTCGTCCTTGGGCAATCCATGCGGTTTCCCCAGGCAGACACCCTCTCGAAGGCAACGAGCCATGCAAGTGATGATTGCAGACAAATTTAGGCCATGCGACACGGCTAGCAGACGGCCATCTCCTTCGCTGCAGGGTTTTTGCCGAAAGAATGTAACATCTGGCTCCCTAGAGTTGGCGCAAATCCCACCCGATATATAACAGGTGGCGGTACCGGAACGATTTAAGGACTTTAAGCTCCCAGATGAGACCGCTGTTCTCGAGGCTCATCTTTGGGATCATCTGCTAGAGCCCTATCCGGCTGACGCGAGTAAAGACATCCGAGTTTGGGTCCTGAAAGGGCCGGGGCCAGTCCTCATCCTAAATGAGAAAGTGGTCGAGGTCGTGGAAGAAAGGCCGAAGGGTCCGAAATTTACCAAGTGGCGGTTTCGGTCAAAGGGCTCAGCAACACAGTTCTGCGAGATGATGCTGCCTTGCTCCATGGTCATCGGCTTGATTTAGGTGAGCTGCTGCCCAATATCGCTGATCGCGGGCGTGCCTCCGTTTGCTGCTGACACCCGGCGTCCCAGCCATCTTCACTTCTAGAAGTCGGCGATTTCGATTGCCTACGCGGTACCTGTTGACATCTTGGTTTCCGGCCGGACGCGACCAAGCTAGCCGGCAATCGGACGCAGGACACCGAGGTCCACACGCCCGATTGCTCGGTTCACGCGAACGTATCTAGAAACCTAATGGCTCCAGTGATAGTCTCCGTCGCCCATCAGGCACTGGATGTAATTCAACTGGCCGTCGTGGTACCAGATGTGGCTAACCGCCATCTGGGCCAAGGTGTAAAGGGGCGCTTCCATGTGGAAAGGGGTTGTTGCCATCTTCATCAGGCTTTCCTCGCTAGCGCCCATGATGGCCTCGGAAAGGCCGGTTGAGCCCTTTTGCATCATTGCAGTCGCGCCGTCTTTGGTTGTACAGGCGGCTTCGAGTTGCTGCTCCGCGCCCTCGGGCGTGGTAGGCGTTCCACCAGCCTGGATCGCCATCGTCGTCCAGAACAGGAATCCAATCGCATCGGCGGTGAGAACGCTGGCTGGGCGGGTGCAACCGCCGAAGTTGGCGGCCCACTTGTCGTCAGGAATCGCCTGAATGTCGTCCAGATACATCTTGGTCACACCTTGGAGCCAGCCGTTCAATTGCTCGCGGGCGTCGATTCTTTCAATAGTTGCACTCATGTTTCTTTACCTCTCGGGTCTTCATTATCCCAGCCCTTTGATATTAATGTGTTGAGTCCCGCTATGAGCGTTGCCGACGGTAACGGCGAACTTGTGGTGGATTTGCGCTCTTCCAAAGCCATGATCAGCGTCGCGAGATTGCAACCTGTATGTATAATCGCCTTGTTCCCAAAAGAGGCTGCTCGGTGCTCCAAGAGGTTGACCAATCCGTTAAGAATTTCCTCCTGGATGAGCTACGCCTCTCGACCGACGGGCTTATCAAGGACGAGTCGCAGATTGTCATCGGGCTGCCTCCAACCAAGGACGAGAATGCGCCGGCGAGCCCAACGATTTATTTGTTTCTTCACGACCTCCACGAGAACCTCGCCCAACGAGATCAGTCGTTTGAAATCCGCCGGAATGAGAACGAGATGGAGGTTGGCAAGAGCCGGCGGCCGACTCGTCTCAATGTCTCTTATTTGTTGACCGCGAGTGCGAACGATGTTTCAATGGAGCACCGGGTTCTTGGGGAGGCACTTGGAGTGTTGATGCGGAACGGGTTCATCCCAACCAAATATCTCGTCGGTTCTCTCGTCCCGTTTGGAGACGCGGCGGTGTCAATATCGGCCGCACAGAGGGACCACTGGGCTCACGAGGACGCTCCTAAGGTTTGGCAGGCGATTGGGCATCCGCTGAAGCCGTACGTCGGCATCGTGGCGAGCGCCATGTTCGATCCGTTCGAGACGAAGATGGTGCGACTGGTGCGAGAGGCTCTCATCGCCCTTGGCCAAGGCTCAGAAGTCGATCGGGCAGACCGGCAGATGACGGTACGTTCGGTGCGCGTCAGCGCGGCGGGAGTCATAACGGATAGCGAAGGCAATCCGATCCCGGACGCCATTGTTTCAGTCAAAGACAGGACCGAGACAGCCGTAACCGACGAGCAGGGGGTGTTCTTTATTAAAAACCTGCCTTCCGGCCCCCACAAGCTGGTGGTTTCAAAGAAAGGTATGGCGCCGGTGGAAATGGAAGTGATTGCCCCGGTGCGGGGCCTGGCAAACGAGATGAATCCCGTGGCGATCCAGATGAAGCCTGCCACCGATGAGCAGCGGGCAGCGGAGAGCAAGGCAGAGTTCATTGGCCAGCCAAAGGTGATCACGTTGGTCGGCACCCTGCGCTACGAAGATGGACGTCCAGCCAGCTTCGTCCCGGTCAGCGTTGGCGACCGAACGGCGGTGACGGATGAGCAGGGCGTTTATCGTTTCAGCCACCTTCCTCACAATCCAAAACAGCTCATTGCCGAGATCCCTGGAAAGGGCGAAATCACGATGCCGGTGAAGGCCGGCGCAGTGACCGCTGAGCTGCCTAAAAAATAGGTTGCTGAAAAGGTTCTAATTGCCTCTAGTAAGTGGCAATTATTTCATGTATGCTGTCAAAAGTGCTCGTTTTTGGAGCTCAGTGAGGAGGGTTATGCCGGAGTATTTAGCACCAGGCGTATTCGTCGAAGAAATTGATAGTGGGAGCAAGCCCATCGAGGGAGTTGGCGTTAACACCGCCGCCTTCATCGGCTATGCCAAGAGCGGCGAGTTTAACAAGCCGACATTCATCAGCAGTTGGAGCGACTTCGTCCGGACGTACGGCGAAGACGACGATGTTGTGATTCCTGCCTTGTGCAATGAAGTCGGCAAGACGCCGATTGAGCATCTTTCCGCCAAGCGGGCTTCACGCAAGGGGCTTCTGGACTACGCCCAGCAGACTCTCGCGAACGCAAGAGCCTCCGGCAACGGGAAGGTTCCTACATGGTCGGACTTCGTCAAGAAGCACAACCTTTCCCTGATGCAGCAGCCGTTCATGGAAGACAGCTATCTCGCTTATTCTGTGCGGGGCTACTTCGACAACGGTGGCGGCAGAGCCTATATCGTGCGAGTTGCTCGTGAGTCGGATATGGACCTTTTCAAGGCCGATTCTAAGCCCGCTCTCCCTGAGCCAGCTAAGAACGCAAGCCTTGCGATCGGCCCCTACACGGTAAAGGCTCTGGATGCCGGCGAGAAGGGCAATGACGTTTCCGTCAAGATCGAGCATGCCGACGATGCAGACGGGTTTTCCGTCACGATTACGGGCGACGGTAAGTCGGAGACCTTTGGCGATTCAAAGCCGATCACTCCTTCCAATTTTAAGGCTCAGATCAAGTCCAAGATTGTCGAGTTTACGACGGCAACCGCGGTTGAGACCAGGCCATCGGCCGGCGTTTTCAACCTACTTGGCGGCATGGACGCGACAACGGCGACGAACCTCGCTTCCCTTCCCCTATCCGGCGAATTGGCGAAGGTTCAGGTCGAGGACTTCGTAGGCGACGAAGCGAGGCGAAGCGGCCTTGGCGGCCTCACCGCGATCGACGACATCAACATGATCGCCATCCCCGACCTTATGGCCGGTTGCTGGCGCACGGAGACTTTGGCGGGCGGCGACGCTTCGGTTGAAGTTCTCGACATGACTGAGAAACGAAAGCAGCAGATCCTCGATGTTCAAAGCATGCTGATCTCCTATTGCGAGCGCATGGGCGATCGCATGTGCATCCTCGACCCGATCCCCGGCCTCTCGCCTCAGGAAATGAAGGAGACGACGCTTAGCGCGCCCTACAGCTCCGACCATGGCCAGGGCACGATCTACTATCCGTGGGTCAAGGTTATGGATCGACTCAACCCGCAGTCCAAGCGGCAAATATTCTGCCCGCCTTCCGGCCACATCGCTGGCGTTTGGTCGAGAGTTGGCGTGGAGAGAGGTGTTCACAAGGCCCCGGCCAACGAGTCCCTGATGGGTGTTGTCGCTCTCGAGCACAACGTCACTAAAGGCGAGCAGGAGATTCTGAACCCGAACGGCATCAACTGCATCCGCTCCTTCCCGGGAACTGGAATTAGGGTCTGGGGCGCGAGGACGCTGGCGACGGTTGGCAATCCCTCTTGGAAGTACGTCAACGTGCGCAGGCTGTTCAACTACCTCGAGAAGTCGATGGAGCGCGGCATGCAGTGGGTCGTCTTCGAACCCAACGATCACGATCTTTGGGGCCGTGTGCGACGCAACCTTTCCGCATTCCTGTTCACGGAATGGAAAGAAGGCAAGCTGTTTGGCCTCGTGCCCGAGCAGGCATTCTACGTGAAGTGCGATTCGGAAACCAACCCGCAGGAAATGATCGACCTCGGCCGTCTCTATGTGGAAATTGGCGTCAACCCGGTCAAGCCGGCTGAGTTCGTTATCATTCGAATCGGCCAATGGACGGGCGGCGGAGACAGGACGGAAGAGTAAGTCCGGTGCGACTTAACTAAAGGAGGATAAGTGATGGCATCAGAAGGCATCGGATCATTAAGGTTTTATCTTGAAATCGACGGTATCACGGAGGGCTATTTCCGAGAGGTCAGCGGACTGGACTCGGAAACCGAAGTGATCGAGCACAGGGTCACGGGTAAGGGCGGCAACTTGATCGTCCATAAGATCCCGGGCGCCCTGAAGTGGCCGAACATCGTACTGCGGCGTGGCATCACCGATGACCGCCGCTTGCACGACTGGCGAGCGCAGATCGAAAAGGGCTTGATCGAAGAGAACCGGAAGAACGGGACGATCACGCTCTACAACCCGAAGAACGAGGCGGTCGCCCGCTACACGTTCAAGCGCGGTTGGCCCGCCAAGTTCAAGGGCCCGGCTCTCGACGCATCCAAGAACGAAATCGCAATCGAGGAGCTTGAGATTGCGCATGAAGGCTTGGAGCGCCAGCAGTAAGGATAGATGAGACCCAAACAAAGCGGGCTTCAGACTGAATTCGATTTCGTCTTGCCCCGGGGCTATGTCGCGCCGGACGGATCTCTTCACCGAAAGGGAAGGATGCGTCTGGCGACGGCAATGGACGAGATCGGCCCTTTGCGCGACCCGCGCGTGAAGGCCAACCAGGCGTACCTCGTGATCATCCTGCTCGCGAGGGTGGTCACGAAGCTTGGAGACGTGGAAGTCATCGACACGGGAGTCATCGAAAGCCTGTTCTCGGCCGACCTTGCGTTCCTGCAGGACTTCTACCGGAAGATCAACGAACTGAGTCCGGATGAGCTTGAATCTGAGGAGGAATCCGGCCAGGGGGAATGACTGGCTACCCTTCGAAGCCGCTTTACGAGGAGGTAGCCTACATCGCTTACCATTTCCACTGGCCCCTCGAAGACATTTTGAACCTGGAACACGCCGAGCGGCATCGGTGGGTCCGGGAGATCGGCAAGATCAACAAACGCCTCTCTGGCGGTGACTAAAACGTGGCTGCGGTCGGCAAGAAACCTGGCATTGGCGGGGCTGGAAAGAAGGCCCAAGGCATGGCGGGCGACTTGGCGACCAAGTACGGTGTCAGCGACGCCAAAGATGCCGACAAGCCCAACGCAGCGGCCCTTCGCGATAAGATCAAACGTGAGACCGGGCCCGGTAAGGCGCCAGACACCGCCCTAAGAGAAAAGCTCTCAGGCCCCCTTGGCGCCGATCCGAAGAACGCCCGTCTTCATACTGGCCCCGCCGCCGCTGCTGCCGCCGGCGAGCTTAAGGCGTCCGCGTTTACCATTGGTCAAGACGTGTTCTTCGGCGCGAATAAATACGATCCGACGACCAGCAAGGGCATGGCTCTTATCGCCCACGAGTCCACCCACGTCTTGCAGCAGACCGGGGCTAAGGGCAATGTGGCGCGCTTCTTCTCTCAACGAGGCGGCGATGATATGGAGCAAGAGGCTCAGGCCACAGCTCAACTGGTCCTTTCTGACCTCGGCAAGCGAGAGTCGCTCTATGTAACGGAGTTCATCCGTAACTACTCCACAGAGTCCGGAGAGCACGTGACGCCTTTGGACAGGTCTCGCTTGGATCGAATTTCTCTCCAGGCGCTAAAGCATGCTCAGAAAGAACTCCGTAAGCGCCCTAGCTTGAATATCCCAACGACGCGCGAACTCGCCGTCGACCTCCAACTGGATCTTGCCGAAATGGGAGATGAGGAAGCCATTCAGGTTTGGGGCGAAGCAATCTTGGACGCTTTGGTAGCCCTCAGCCCCGCGCGTGGCGTTGGAAAGCTCGCCGTGCAACGAGACCCGGCGGCAAGCGTGCCTCCGGTGCCCGCGTCTGTGGTCTCGGTCAAGGCCAAGATGATGGTGGACGATCCCGAAATTCGCGGAAAAGCGTACGGCACGATCGTTTTAAGCGCAAGTGCCGAGGAGACTTACGAATCCTTCAGAGAGGTCGGCCTGGACAACATGAGCGTGATGGAGGCTCTGGCCCGGAACCTTTCCGAATGGGCTGCAGCTCACCCCGCGTCCACCGATGCAACCGCCAGTCCAGAACCGCCTCCCGGAACGACGAACCCAGATCCAAGCGATACGAAATTCGACGAGAAGATGGCGGCGACAATGCCCTTCTTCAAGAAGAACGTGCAGGCGTTTTATAAGAGCTGGACCGAGTTCCAGGAGAATTTCAGGAAGAGTGCCGTTATCGCAACGGTCGCTCTGATCAAGGAGAGCCGGGCCCGGGTGCATTTGGAGCTCGACAAATACGGAATTAAGCCGGCCCAATACAAAGGGCAATCTGGCTACTCCGGCTACGACGGGAATGCTGAGGCGCTAAAACCAATGGTCGCCGAAGCGCAGGAACTCGCAAAAAAGCAAAAGGCGATGGACGACCTTGCCGAGTTGCGAAAGGATACGAACAGTTCACTCCACCAGCTCACCACCCGCGATTCTGTTCTAGAGAAGGAACGAAAGAAGGTTCAAGACGAGTGGATGCCTACAAAGAACGCCTTTGAAGAAGCGCGCAGCAAGGCGATCCAAAAATATCCTATCTTCTCTTACTTCGACACTGCTTTCAAGCTTCGACAGCTTGAGGACCCTCATTGGGCAGCCCAGCATGTTGGCGGCCAGTACTTCCAAATGCTCCGGAATCTGGATGATCTGGAGAGCACGATCACCGGAGACAACAGGCGCATCCTGGAGCTAAAAGACAACCTCGAGGTTATGAAGAAGGGTCTGGGCCTGATTCCCTTTGAATCCGCCACCGTCACTTACATGCGCGAGAAGTACACGGGCGACACCGATACGGGCAAGAAGGTTCTCCAGGCGTTCGCTGTTATTCTGGGAGTTCTCGCGGCTGCGCCCTCTGGAGGAGCAAGCATGATTGCGGTTGCGGCGGTTTTGGAGGGCGGCATCAACACGGTGCTTCTCCTTCAAGCCTTGGACGAATACAACTTGCAAGCATCTGCCACAGCCACGGACCCCGATAAAGCGAAGTCGCTTTCCAAAGACGACCCTTCATTCTTCTGGCTGGCGCTTAATATTGTTCAAACCCTAGTTGGCCTTAAAACCAATATGGGGCAACTCAGCAAAGTCTACAAAGAGATACGCGATGCAGCCAAGTTGGCTCAAACGACCGGAGAGACGGCCGGGCTTGCCAAGACCCTCAAAGACAAAGGGATTTCCGATGCCGCGGCGGAAGGCATCATTTCCCAGATTGCCAAGGAATCCAAGCGACTCTTGGAGGGGATAGTCAAGAACGGGCCGGAGGGCATCGCCGCTGCCCTCGAAATGCTCAAAACATCGCCCAGCTTCTATGGCGCCCGACTTGCGGTTTGGCGTTTGAAAGCAGGCACCGCCGAGTCGATCGTCAAACAGAATTTACAAGCGGCTCGGCAACAGGTCGTTAACAAGATCATCGCAGACCTTAAGCCTAGGTATCCAAAGATCACCTTTACCCTCGTCGACCAAGGCTTTGAAAAGCCGATTGTCGTGTCCCTCGGGGGTTCGACTCCGGCCCCGCCGCATCCTTCCGCGCCACCGCCCACAGGGGTGCCGAGTCACACCACGCCGATGGGTAACGCTCCTACGGTTCCGAAACCTCCCTTGCCCCCTGAAATCCACGGTCCGCCTTCGACCGCCCCGAAGGGGCTGATGCTCCAGGTGCAGAAGCCGGGTCCTGGCGGCAAGACCGTCGGAATAGGCCCTCCAGGGGGCAAGGGCGGGACAAAAAAGATTCCTGGGGCTCCAGAAGCGCCCACGGGTCCTCCCGGCGGCCCCGGGGGGACGCTCAAGATGAATGCCGGAGCTCCAGCCGTGAGTCCAATGGGCGTTTCCGTTGGCGCAGGCAAGGGAGGCACACAGGCCTTTCATCCGCCGATGGAATATCCGGAAGAGGTCCGACAGGCACTGGGAGCCTTGGACGAATTGCGGCAATCGCCCCAGGGCGGCTTCGGAGGCGCAGCGGTGGCGACGGGTGCGGACGCCAGCGTCCAAATTGCTGAGACCGTCCAAGTCCCGGCGCCGTTGCTCGCTTCGACCGATATCGCTGCCTTCTACGCGGCTAAAAATGAGCCTGTGCCGGAGTTCTACGGTTACTACATGCAACCGGATACGAAGCGGTTTAAGGTGGACCAGGGAGCCACAGCCGCAATCAACCGAGAAGGTTCGTCGTGGAAGACCATCGTGCGTGACACGGAATCGGGGAAAGAAGAGTGGCAGCAATTTGTCTTCAAGCCGGGCGGTCGCGAAGCGCTCAGCATGCCGTATTACAAAGCCGATGCCGGAACCTACTACATTAGAGGCAGAATGGCCTACGACGTGGGCATGGATATGCCCACGATCGGAAACCATTTGGTTCCTACCGGCATCGTCGTGTTCGACGGGGAAGTTGGGTCATTGCAGCCGTTCATCTCAAACACGAAAAGCCTCGCGAGCATTCGAGAAACGGACTACGCGCTCTATCAGAAGATCCGGTATCAGAGCCCGGAGTTCGTGAAGTTTGAGGCCAACCTGAAGGCGTACGATTACATCATCAATAACCCGGACCGAAATCTGGGCAATTACCTCGTAGAATTTGAACCGGGCACGAATAACTTCAAGCGTGTCTACGCGATCGATCAGGACCTTGGCATGACTCCGGGGGCGAGGACGGTTCTCGATGCGAATCGGGAAGTCGTGCCCCGCGGCAAGGAGTCCATGGGAATAGAGGGCGGGATGTCTAAGAACTTAGGCAAGATCAGCTACACGCTTTACGAAGAAATGCAGATGATGGTCGCCAACAAGGCGGCCGTAAAGGACTCTATGAAGGCTGCTTTCGGCGCCACCGACGAAGTGGTCGACAGCATCTTCGAAAGGATGAACCACGTCATTGAGGACTACACGGAGAGAATGGCGACGATGCCACATGACCAGGTGTTCTATTAATGGCTGTCAACGTGCGCCGCTTGGTCTGCAATGTCACCGTCAAGTCGACCGCCAAGAAGTCGCCTTTGCACAAGGACGCGAAGAGTAAGCATCCTGACCTTAAGTTTCGTGAGGCGGGATCTCATCAGTCGGGAGAAGGGTCGCCTCCTCCTTCGGAGACGGCGACCGAGGGCAAGGGGCCGGCTTCGGGAAATGCACCGGTCTCAGCATCTGGAGCAGACCCGCACCGTGTTGCGGATAAGGTTTACGATTTAATGAAGCAGGAAGTCAGGCTTGGGCGAATGAGGAGTGGGTGAACACTGAGTATCGAGTATTGAGTGTCAAGCATCGAGTATCGGTTTAAACACCGGACAACCGGCCGCAGATAGGAACAGCAATGAGTATGCCAGGGGAAAAACAGCCAGCTAAAGACACGCATTTGGGACTCCATTTTTGGATCCAAATTGAAGGTGTGGAGATTGCGGGTTTCTCGGAGTGTTCCGGGATCTCGATTGAGACGGAGGTCTATGAGTACACGGAAGGCGGGCTCAACACTTACACGCACAAGCTGCCTGTCCGCACCAAATACGCGAACATAACGCTGAAGCGCGGATTGGACCCGGGGCAAGACCTCTACCGTTGGTACATGGACAGCTTAGACGGGTTGCCCAAGAAGCGAAAGAACATCTCGATCATGGTCTACGGGCCCAAGCCGGGAACCGAGCCGGTGGAGAAATGGGACTTGATCGAAGCGTGGCCGGTCAAATGGACGGGCCCGGATTTGAAGTCAGACGCTGGGGCGGCGGCTGTCGAGACCCTGGAGTTCGCCCACAACGGGATCATTTCAAAGAAGTAGCCCATGGACACCTCGCCCGCACTGCATCTGGAATTCCTCAAGCCCCCACTCTCGGTGCTTCGCGTGCTGCGCTTCGTCCAGGACTATAGCTACCTTCTCGACTCCCCAGACGAAAGCAAGGCAACTGTGCTTGGGACCGGCGCGTTACGAAGTCAGCAATTCGCGTCCCGCATCGCTGAACGGCAGGGTAGCGACGACTTCATGTTTCGTGCCCTCAAGGTTCGGCACGGTGCGTTTGCTCCCGAGCTTAGAGACTTCGCTTTTTGGCTTCGCGGAATCTTCAAGAAGGGGCAGGAGGTCCCCGAAGACCTGGTTCTTCGTAAAGAGCCGGAGGCGACGGAGTTGGAGGCGCCGGTGCGAAGGAAGCTTAAACGTAAGGTCCGCACAGCTCCGAAGCGCGAAGAGCCCGATGAAGAGGAAGAAATTGAACTGTGGTCGGACACCAGTAAATCTCGTCCGCGCCGCCCCCGCCTAACCGATCCGGCGCATGCGCGAGAGCGCCTCGACTTGCCCACGTTAGGCACGCGAGGGATGTTTCAGGGAGCGACCGGTCTGCCATTGCTCGGCGCCTTGGAATTAGGCAGCATCGCAGTTGGCACTCTCATGGAGAACGGCATATTTGAGGTGGTTCGGCCTCCCATGCCTTTCAAAGCGGCAGCAAAAACAAGTCTGCAAGTAAGCTCGGCAACGTCGGTTCACGGGTATCCCAGCCCTAGCGTCGACGTCAGCGCATTTCCCTCTCCATCGTTCCACACGGTGCCAGGCCGCCAACCATTTGTGCCCGGGCTCTTGCGGCAGACATCCCTTGGATTCGGCGCGACTCAACCTCGCGATCTCCTTGCTGGACGATCCCTGCCACCTTCGGTCCCTAAAATGGGAATGGCCGGGCCAAAGACGCGCGGTCTTCCCTACGACTCGAAAATGGGCCAAGTCACTCTAGTGGCTCCTCCCATAAAGGTTGCTTCCCCGGACTTTGCAAAAAAAGGCGGAGCTATTTCATTTGATTGGCGACAGATGGCAAAGGGCGCCACTGACCTTAACCCTAGCAGCTTTGAAGAGCTCAAGAAGATCCTGCCGGCAGGCTCGCAGGCGCTCTATCCAGCACTCCCTTTAGGATCTTTGGGCCCCTCCGCCGTTAACGTGCCCCTTGCGGCCGAGACCATCGCCGCACTCGTGGAGCAGGGCTATGGCAAGCCGCCCGCAGGCTGGGCGCAATCCATCGAAGCTTTGTCATGGTCCATGCCGGCTTCGCAGGCTTTGACTGGAAGCGTCATTCCAACCGGATCGCCGGCTACCGGAGATGCCCCGTTGTCGCACGCCGCATCAGGAGGATTTGGATACCCGCAGACCTACGCCCATGGAGACACTCCGAGGAGGACGGGACTTCTGGATTTCCTCGGCATTCCGACTCGGATCGCCCCCAGCCCTGGATCGCCGCACGCTCTAAGAGATCGGCATGTAGCAAGCTCTGATCTGCGCTCTTCCCCTACAAGCGTGATCTCACCACAGGTCTTTTCCGGTTTCCAACGGAAAGCACTGCCCCATTTCCAGACCATCTCTGCCCAGCCAAGCGCCGCCTTCTCGAAAAGCCACACCGGGCCGGTTCAGCCTATGGGGGCCAGCCACCTAAAGATTCCGTCGTCCAGTTTTGGAGGTTCGCATAGCGCCCCTCGCAGCCTCTCGATTCCCACTCACTCGCCACAAACGAGCACTTCTTTCTCACCACAGGTTGTCCACCTGCCGGGAGATGGCGCGCACCGAATCGATCATTCGAAGGTTGTTCAACCACACCACGACACTAAGAAGCAAACACCCATTGGGCACACCGCACTGCCTCCCGTGTCGCCGGCTCCGAGAGTCTCGATGGCGGCTTCGGCACCTCATGTCTCCATCCCGCATCAAGCGCCTCCGGATATCAAGATGCCCCAGCCACCGGAACACTTGCTAGGCAAGCACCTGGACTCGCATCCTAAAAATCAAAGTGTGGGAGCCCATCCCGGTGTGGCTGCAGAACATGGTTCGATTCCTTCACTGCCCCATGCGCCGATGATGCCGCCTATTGTCGCTCCTCACGCGACCGTCACCGTAGTCAAGCCGCCGATGCCACTGGCCAAGGATCCAAAACAGCACGATGACAAGCACCTGGCCATTCAAGCAGCTCCCAGCGTGGGGGCCGCACCAGCGGAAAGCGCGGGCACGCCTAGGGCCGGAAGTTCGCCCGGCGGTTCGCAAGGCTCTAAGGACGCCGAAGTGGGTCTCCTCGCCAACGAGGTTTGGAGCATCCTGAAACGACGCTTAGAATTCGAATCCCAGCGCGCCGGCCGCTAGTTATCCCAATACCCAATACCCAAAGCCATGAGCCTCACTAAAGCCACCCTCACCAATCTCTACACGAAGGAAAAGCTGTCTTGCCTTTTCAACCCAACCGAGTACACCGTCGCGAAAACCAACAACTGGCCGGCCAAGCCAGTTGTGGGCAAAGACGTGCCCAAATTGGACTTCACGGGAGGCGGCTCTCGAACCATGACGGTGGAATTGATGTTCGACGTGTTCGAGGAAAAGGACGCCGATGTCCGGAAGCACACGGATAAGTTGTCGAAGATGACGCTTATCGATGCAAGCAAGAAGAACAAGAAGACTAAGAAATCCCGACCTCCTTATGTTCTCTTCGAGTGGGGCGAGAACTGGCAGTTTAAGGCGGCCATCACCAGCCTGTCCATCCGATTCACGCTCTTTCGCCAAAACGGCGTTCCCGTCCGAGCCTTGGCCAGCGTAACGCTTACCGAAGCGGTTGACGAGGCGGACAAGAAGGGTACGAACCCAACGAGCTACGCCGAGCCAGGTCTGAAGAGAAGGATGGTCCGACCTCGCGACACGCTGGCCGGAATAGCCTATGAAGAGTACGGCAGCTCAACTCAATGGCGGTTGATCGCGCAGGCAAACAACATCGACAACCCGCTGAGCATCGAGGCCGGGCAGATCATCGCTATCCCGAGGGAGTCCTAATGCTGCTTCGTTCCACTGTTCCCCAGTTCGCGATCAAGGTCGATGGCAAAGAGATTCCGGACGAGGCCATGCACGAAGTCCTTGAGTCGACCGTCGAAAGCAGTCTCCACCTGCCAGACGCTTGCACCATTCGAATCCACGACGCCGACTTTAAGTGGCTGGATGAAAAGCTGTTTCAAGAGGGCAAAGAGGTAGAGATTCAGGCCGGCGAAGGGCGAGATCCGCTGTTCACGATCTTCCAGGGCGAAATCACGACAATCGAGCTGGACCTCGCTGGCATGGGAGTGCCAACACTTACCGTTCGTTGCCTCGACAAAGCGCATCGCCTCCATCGTGGTAGCCAGCGACGGACCTTTGAGAACGTGAAAGACAGCGACATCGCCAAGAAGATCGCGACCGAGATGAGCCTGAAGTCAGACATCGATGAGACAACCCAGGTTCATCCCTGGGTCATCCAAAACAATGAGAGCAACTGGGATTTCCTTTCTATGCTGGCTGAGCGGAACGGATACCGGTTCTATCTAGAGGGGAAAGACAAGCTCTGCTTTAAGAAAGTCTCCAATCAGACTCCCAAGGAGACTGAGTTGGAGTGGGGCAAGGACCTTCGCTCATTTCGCGTTCGCGTGTCCAGCTCACCCCAAGTTGAAGAAGTGATCGTTCGAGGCTGGGACCCCTCCACCAAGAAGCCCATCGTCGGCACTGCAAGGGACCCTAAAGGTACGCCGAAAATTGACGAGCGTGGAGACGGTGGGCAGGTTGGAAGCCAAGCTTTCGGGAAGTCGAAAATGGTTATCGTCGACCGGCCAATCAAGACGCAGCATGAGGCGGAGACGGTTGCCCAATCGGTTATGGACGAGATCGGCAACTCCTTCATCGAAGCCGACGGCCTCTGCTATGGCCATCCCCAGCTAAGGCCTGGCGAGTCAATCAAGATCAAGAATATTGGAAAGCGATTCAGCGGCAAATTTATTGTCACTTCGACCACCCACACCTACTCGCCGG
>JANYLD010000095.1 GCA_025363835.1 Armatimonadota bacterium | reverse complement strand
CTGTCGGGCTAAAGCCCTCGGCCAAAGCGGCGCTAAAGCACCGCACTCCATATTAGGCTCGCACTTTCTAAGAAACCGTGACTCTCACCTCGCCAGCCTCAACCAGCCCAATCTCCACCGCGCCTTCCAACGTCTCCGCAGAAAACAGCACCAAACCGCCGCTCGTCTGCGGATCGACGACGACGTCTCGCAGCCAATCGGGCACAGTGGATTCAAATACCAGAGCCGCGCCCAAATGCTCCTTGTTGCGCGTTGCAGCGCCCGTGGCCTGCTCCTTTTGGATGAGCTTCTCGATGCCGGGGAGGAGTGGTAGGGCGGAGGATTGGAGATGAATGCTGACTCCGGAGCCTTTGGCGATATTGAAGAGGTGGCCGGCGAGGCCGAAGCCGGTGATGTCGGTCGCGCAGCGGACTCCGTGAGCTTGGCCTAACTCCATCGCTTTCTTGTTAAGGGTCGTCATTGCTTTGATCGCGGCGGCCAACTCATCAGGCGAGGCTACGTCGTTCTTGGCCGCAGTTGTGATGATGCCGGTGCCGAGGGGCTTGGTGAGGAAGATGCGGTCTCCAGCTTTCGCGCCGGTGTTGGCGAACATCTTCTCCGGATCCACGAGGCCGGTGACGGCCATGCCGAACTTGGGCTCGTTGTCTATCACGGAATGGCCCCCGACAATCGCCGCTCCTGACTCGTGAGTCTTATCGGCTGCGCCTTTGAACACCTGCGCCCAAACTTCGGCAGGCGCGGAGTCTGGGTTGAAGCAGGCAATATTGAGAACGGTCAAGGGTCGCCCGCCCATGGCGTAGACATCGCTCAACGCATTAGCAGCCGCGATCGCCCCGTAGGCATAGGGGTCGTCCACGATCGGGGTGAAGAAATCGATGGTCTGGACGAGCGCCTGCCCGCCGGGCAGGCGAAAGACTCCCGCGTCGTCCGATGTTTCAAAACCTACGAGCAGGTCCGGGTTCTCCGATATGGGCAACTGGCGAAGCACGTCCGCCAACTGGGCTGGGCCCAGCTTAGATGCTCAACCGGCGCAAGAGACCATATGCGTGAGTCGCATGAACCGAGTGTACCGGTGGTACTTCATACTTCTTAGCACATGGAAGAGCCAGAGGGGATACCGCCAGATTCGACGGAACCGGTTAGCTTGCCTGAGGAGCGGCCGGAACCGACCCCCGGCCCCCCTCCCGTTCAGGTTCTCTACCCGAGGATGGAACCTGCGAAGATCGCTGAAAGGAGAAATCCGGTTCCGTGGATCCTCCTGTTTCTCCTGTTTTCATTTCTCATCGTGGCGACTGTCACCTCACTCAGGAAGCCGAGCATCCAAAGCGGCGATCAGTATTGGGAGGACGTTCAGGCGATCAAGGAGGTGGTCCACCAGAAACGGCTGGCAAGCCTCTTGCCAACAACTGGAGCCAGTCCCCGCCAAGCCGTAGCGAGTGACACGATGGCGGACCTACGGAGCAAGATCGCTACGAATCCGAAACCGGCGACGGATGCGACCGCGGCTCGCTTGCTTGTCGAGGCCGAGTTTGAGAGCGGGCAAAAGATATCCGACGCGGATTTGAACCACGTCAGCGCGACCAAAGACCCCGTCGACCTGGCGTTTGCCAACATCTATCGGGCAAAGACGTTGACGACCGCGCAAGCAGCGCAGATGACGGCGGGGTTCTCGAAAACCCGATTCTCCTACACCTTGGCTCGCGTCCACGCCTTCGACAAAGCTGGTGACCCGAGGCCCCGAGACGAGTTAAGTCCGAAGTGGAAGATGGAGGCGCTGGCCGGTCTGACCGTATGCGCCATTCTCGCTGTAGGGCTTGGCTGCGTGCTCTGGATGGTTTTCATCGTGCTTAAGACAGATGGCCGGTTGCCCGTGCCCCAGCATCCGGCGGAGCCCATGTCTGGCTTAGATGCGGACAAATTCGCATACCGCGCCGTTCTCTTGGTCGCGACGTTCTTGCTGATCGGCATCGGCGTCAGCGCCTTTCAAAAGGCGACCGTTGCTGCGGAGATGTTTGGCACGTACGGGATCATGCTTATCGCCGTCATCCTGATCCACAAATTGCCGGTTTTAGGCATGCGCATCCCCCTCTCTCGACTGGGGGTGTCGACCAAGAACCTGGGCAAGAACATTGGCTATGGAGTGGTCGGCTACTTCATGGCCCTCCCCGGATTAGCCGTGTCACTTGGCATCGGCGCTGAGCTGATGAAGATCTTCGGCAAATCCACCCACCCGGCCGCGGAGATCGCGACCAGCAATCCAAATTTGGCCACCATCCTCGCCTTATTTTTCTCAGCATCCGTAGTTGCTCCCTTCTGGGAGGAGATCATGTTCCGAGGAACGTTACTGCCTGCGCTGGCTCGGGTCTTGGGGAGGCCGGTTTGGGGCATCTTGCTGTCGAGCTTCATGTTTGCCGCGATCCATCCGCAAGGGGTTCCGCTCTGGCTTGCGTTGGGCTTTATCGGTGGGATGAACGGGATGCTGGCGTACCAGACTCGCTCCCTGGTGCCCTGCATGGTTCTCCACGCGCTGAACAACGGGATCGTGCTTACTTTGGCGCTTCTATTGTCTTAGGCTCGTCCTTGCCAAATCCATTCCAGAATGCGAGCCAAGCGGCCAGACTGACGACGGCAACGGTGACCTTTGCCCAGTCGGGGACCCTCGGATTGAAGCTAAAAAAGCCCTCGATGGGGGCGGCCACGAACATAAGAAGCGTGCCGGTGGTGAGGAGGATGATGGCGTCCCGCCCCGCATCGCGGAGGGCAACCCCTCTCTTCTTTCGGCCCGGGAGGATGAGAGCCCAGGCGAGGACGAAGCCGGCCGCGCCGGACATGATGACTCCACTGAGCTCGGGAACGCCGTGAGGCGATACCCAAATGAGCAGGTGGGTTGTCTTGCCGTAGGGTTGAAGCTCCTTGGCGAGAGCGCCGAGGATGGCGCCGTTTTCGTAGAGCAGGTAGGCGGTTCCAAATCCGAACGTGGACGCGGACACTGCTCCCGCGATGACGGCAGTTTTCGGGTTGTTCGACAGATAAAAGCCGGTCATCATGGCCGACTCGCTGGGAGTTCTCTCGTCAAACGGCTTCTTCCACTCGTCGAAGGCCTTCTTGGCGAAGGGCGAGATGTAGTAGGACTGCGTAGCGGGCGCAATACCCATCAGGACAAACGTGAAAAGGGCGGATCCGAAGAAGAGGCCCGCGCTGGCCGCCACGAACCAGCGGCACTTGCGCACCGTTTGGGCGGAAAGGCGGAGGCCAACGCCGATGGAGTGGAAAAAGCCGCCCCGAGGCTCTCGGTAGAGGGTGGCGTAGGCGCGGCCGGCGAGATCGTTCAGGAAATCGGCAAGCTGTAGGTTCTTAGATCGCGTTCTTACGGTCGCGAGATCGGTTGACGAGCGGCGATAGAGATCGACGAACTCTTCAAATTCTTCCGGAGTGAGCGACCGCACGGAGTGCTCAGCTTTGTCGCACAGGAAAGTCAGACGATTCCAGTCGGCTTGTCTTCGATCAACAAATGCAGTCTCGTTCACGTGGTCTCCACCTTTTCGACGCCGCTGATGCCTCTTTCAGTTTAACGCAACTTCGCAGAGTCGTCCGATCTCCGGTAGTGTTAATTTGAAGGACGGTCGAAGTCACTTCCTCCAGAACCCATGAAGCCCACCCTGAAAGCAACTGACTTGCATGATTTGATAGCGCGTAGCTTCGAGCGGCAATCCTTAATGGGGTTGATTGGTGCAGAGCTTCTTAGTGTGATGAAAGGCGAAGTCTGTATCGCTTTGCCGTGTCGGGCAGACCTTTTCCAGCAGGCAGGCTACATTCACGCTGCTGTCATTACTGGGATTATGGACACCGCCTGCGGTTACGCGGCAAAGACAGTCATGCCCCCGCAAGCCGACGTGCTCACAGTGGAATACAAGGTTAATTTCTTGCGTCCTGCACGTGGCGAACGCTTTGAGGCTAGGGGGCGAGTGCTCAAACCTGGGAAGACCCTGACAATCTGCACGGGAGAGGTCTTCTCCGTAAATGGCGAACAGTCGGAGCTAATAGCAATCATGCAGGCGACGATGATTGCAATTTCAAATTGAGACCACTGGATCTCCACGCCCCCCATCACCCGATTCACAATCACTCATCAGCCCTTGCCTGCAGGTTTTGAACCGAGAGGGAATTTAGGGTTTCCTCTCAATACGGTAAAATGCGCACGTTTGCGGGTGACTTTGGGCACTTGTTCGGCGTCGAATAAGGAACAAGCTTGATGAAGTTAGCCGTCTGCTTGAGCACACGTATGCATTTATGGCACACGCCTTGCATGAGGACTCTTGCTCTTGCCGACATGAACTTGTCCATTTCTGGTCCGTTGGGGCATTGAGCAGCCGAAACCAATGAGCGCGCAACCGCACGTCACAGAGCACGACGATGGCGTCCCTAGCTATCTGAGCCGGCTCACGCAGACTCCTCTACTCACATCGGAAGAGGAAGTCCAACTGACGCGTTTGGTCCAAGCCGGTGACCAGAAGGCTCGTTCCCGTCTTATTGAGTCCAACATGCGACTGGTGATCAACATCGCCAAGAGCTACCGAAATCGGGCCATTCCTCTAGAAGACCTCATTCAAGAGGGCGCGATAGGTCTCATGCAAGCGGCCGAGCGCTTTGATCCCGAGCGCGGTTTCCGATTCTCCACGTACGCTACCCACTGGATTCGCCAGGCCATCGGCCGCGCGATCGACAACAAATCCAAAGCCATCCGCCTGCCCGCCCACGTGTCCCAGTCGTTGCGCCGGGTTGAGAAAG
>JANYLD010000034.1 GCA_025363835.1 Armatimonadota bacterium | reverse complement strand
TGCCGAAGTCCATGACGGCTCCCGCGGCGGCGGCGACTCGCCCGCCCATGTCTCTGGCGTCTTTGGGCGGTCCGTTTTGGACGACTTGGCGGCCTTTATCCATGGCGTCTTTGCGGATGGCGTCGGCGCCGGTTTTTAGCCATCGGATGGCCTCGCCCGTTTTGTAGCGGATCGGTTCCATTGGTGTTCTCAATTATTCGACGGTTTTCGGTGGGGGTTCGGAAAATGGCCCATCGCCCCGCTTTTCCATCACTTTCATTTTGTCATCCCGAGCGAGTCCCCGAGTCGAGGGACCTGACTGGAATGGACGGAGTGCTTGTACCACATGCCGAAATTACGGTCAGGTCCCTCCATCATGGAATTGTTTCTAATAAAACTGCAGTGCAGGTTGAAAACCGTTCAGCTACATTGGTCTCGTGCCGTCGCCTCCAGTCAGGTCCTTCGACTCGGGGACTCGCTTAGCTTCCCGTGACCTGGATGGTCTTGCTCGTCGTCCGGTCGCCAAACGCCGTGCTTCCGTTGGCCATTTGCCACTGCATGACGTAGTTGCCCGGCGTAGAAGGCGCGAGGGCGTTGAAGGTGAAGGTTTTGGTTGTGGCTTGGGCGATGTTGTCCGAGGGTTGGAGCGATAAGTTTGCATTCCCCCATTTGGTGGAGGAGGTGACAGCTTTAAGGTTGTACGCGGAGCCTCCAAGCCATGTGTTGGTTCCGACGTTTCGCATGGTGACGGTGATGGGGAAGGTTGTGCCGGCTACTACGCTGTTTGGCAAGGTCGAGGTGCCGATGAATCGGGCTGCGTCGGGCATGACGGTGACGGTGACGGGGACGTCGGTCGAGTAGTCGCCAAAAGACGTGAAGCCGGAATGGCGCATGCGCCATTGGAAGTCGTAGGTTCCTGCCGTGGTTGGCGCGTAGACCTTGAAGCTGAAGGTTTTGGAGAAAGATGGAGGGATGGATTCCGCCGAGGCAAGGTTGACCGTGCTGAACCCCCAAGTCGTGTTGGCGCTCGCATTCTCCGAGCGCAGATACCACGCCGTGTGATTCCACGTGCTGGAGCCGTCGTTCAACATTTGAAAGGTCACGGGATAGGTTTGACCAGCCACCATTGCCGTTGGCAAGGTCTGACTTAAGAACCTTGCGTTATCCTTCAGGATGGGCGTGCCCATGAGAGCGGTGAAGGTGAAGTCGTTGATCGTCCCGGTGTCGCCTGCTGCCAGATCTTTAACGACGAGAGTCCACGTTCCAGAAGGGACCTCACCCCAAAAAGCGTTGGACGAGAATGTCCAGTGGATGTTGGCCGCCGAGTCGCTGGTCGGCCCGGTTGCGCCCAACGCCGTGCTTTTGAGCCGGCTCCAGGTTCCCATTGGGGAGTGCAGCCATATCTCCAAGTCGCCCCGGTAGGGGTGGGTGATGTTTGTTTGGAGAAGCACTTCTTCAAGAGGTGTCTTGGAGGCCAATGAGAAGGTCACTGACCGGCCACTCGTGTCGTTGTCCGGAATCCCCAGGTTCTCGGTAAGAGGACCTACAACTTCCGTTTGGAGCTTGGTGACGCCTTGATACATTTGTGCGACCTGCACCAGTTGTCCGGCATCGATGCAGCCGAACCCGTAATTCTCGTTAAACGAGAAGCCTGCTCCGTTGCGAACCCAGCCGCCTGCGCTGGCCCAGCTGGCATCTGCGGGGTCGACGATCTTGGCACTGCGGGCGAGGAGATGTTTTGCCAACCTTTCATCCAGGGCAGGATTGGCTTGTTTTGCTAAAGCGAGGACGCCCGTTACGAGAGGCGCGGCAGACGAGGTACCCCCGAAAATGGTGGTGTAATTTTGATCGGGGAAGGTGTCGTCAGAGGGGTTGTAACCGTTGGACCCGGTGACATCGGTGGTGGTGATGGTAGGCAGCCCGTCTGAGTTCGAGGGTGCGCAAATGAACACGTTTGAACCGAAGCTGCTGTAGGAAGCAAACTTACCGTCCTCTCCTAAGGCGGAGACGGTGATCGAGTCCGGGCTGCTTTGAAGGTCGAGGGTGTTGGAATCCTGGGCAGCAAAGCCCCTTTCATTACCGGCGGCAAAAACGTGTATCGTTTCCACGGCTGCCGAAGTGGCGAGGGCTTGGCGTTCTAGATCCGTGGCTACAAATGGCGCCGTATAGCCATAGCTGTGGTTTTCGATCTTTATGGATTCCGCTCCGTTGGACGTGTGGAAAAGGGTGGCGTCCACGAACTCTTGGGTGGTTTGGGCATTGAAGTCTATGCGCAGGCCCGCAACCTTGGCAAAGGGCGCAGCGCCGGTGACGCCGATGCCGTTGCCTCCGCGGGCGGCTGCCACTCCTGAGACCGAGGTGCCATGCATATCTGTGGCATAAACCGGGCTGGGGTCGGCCGTGTTATTTCCGAAGTTCCAGCTATTGCTGCTGGAGAAGTTGGGGGCCAGGTCGGGGTGAGACTTCTGAAGGCAGTCGTCTACAATCCCGATGACCACGCCGGCACCGGTCCAGTTAGCATCCCAGGCGGGCTTGACGTTGGCGTCAACCGTCCCTCCGATTTGATTTTCCAGGTGCCATTGGCCCTGCCAGCCAACGCCCGGGTTGTTCGGCTGAAAGTAGGGATCGTTCGGGGTGAAGCCAAACCGT
>JANYLD010000032.1 GCA_025363835.1 Armatimonadota bacterium | reverse complement strand
GCTATCAACTTCAATGAAGCTACTTAAGAAAAACGACAGGCTCATCGATATCGAGACAGAAACGGAATGGATTTTTAACTGCAAAACCCGCGGTCCCGATACCAGCAACGGCCCCGATAATAAGCCGAGCGTCACTTGGACGTGCGTGCTTTACAACAAGTCGGGAGAGCGGCGGTTCATTCCTGAGACGAAAATGGCCTCGATGTTCAAGCGACGGGAAGCTCCGGGCGCCGAAGCGACCGGTGCTTCGGCTTCTTCAGAGGCGTAAGCGGATTCAGGATTCAGGATTCAGGATTCAGGATTCAAGATTCAAGATTCAAGATTCAAGATTCAAGATTCAAGATTCAAGATTCAAGATTCAAGATTCAAGATTCAAGATTCAACTCTGACGAAGCGTGGCGCATCTTGCTTGTGGCATCTCCCCGTTCAAGCAATCGGCAATCAAAAATTGAGCAATCCCGAATCCCGAATCTCGAATCCAAGTCCTCGCATCATCTCCAAGTCAGAACTGCGTCCTCACAGACCATAGCTCGGGGAACAGCGACTGAAATAAGGTTGTTCTGAGATACTCGGCTCCCATGGAGCCGCCGGTGCCCGGCTTGGAGCCGATGGTCCTTTCCACCATCTTCACGTGCCTGTAGCGCCACTCTTGGAGACCTTCGTCCAAGTCCACCATGCGCTCGCAGAGTTGGGTGGCTTCGGGGTCATGCTGGTATGCGTCGACCATTAGCTTTTCAACGGCCTCGGATGGCGTCCACGGTTGCGTGCGGTCTCGATTTAGGACCTCCTGAGGGACGCCGCCTCGTCGATTGTTCAGGAAGGCGATGAAGGAGTCATAAACGCTTGGCTCCTCCATTCTTCTCCGCAACTTGGCCAGGCCGGCGGGGTTCTCGTGATGGATTTCTAAAGCCTGAGGTCCGCGTTTTCCAAGGACGATCTCCAGCTCTCGGAATTGTAGGGATTGGAAACCGCTGGAGGACTCTAAGCGCGAACGGAACGATTTGAACGAGAGCGGGCTCATCGTCTCCAACACATCGATTTGGCCGACTTGGACCTTGAGGATGGTGAGCACGCGTTTTAGAGTTGCGTAGGAGGTGGGTACGTCGCCTGTCTCGAAGTTCTTCTGGAGATATTCCAGCTCGTGGATCATGCTCTTAAACCAAAGCTCGTAAACCTGGTGGATGATGATGAAAAGCATCTCATCATGCTCCGGCCCCTCGGAGAGCGGTGTTTGGGCCGCAAGTAGCTCGTCGATCTTCAGGTAGCTGGAATACGTTAAGGACACGGTCTATTGTAGATTGCGGGGCACGGCCTTAGGGCTTCCCTTAATTTTGTCGTCTCGAGCGAGTCAGCAGTCGAGGGATCTGACCGGAAACGACGTCGTGTTTGTAGAAGCATTCCGAGATTACAGTCAGGTCCCTCGACTCGCTGACTCGCTCGGGATGACAAAAAACTCAAGAGGACATCGCTTCCCATTCGCTTCTGAGAAGCGAATAAACCTCGAGGTTGTCTGGCTTACCTTGGGAGATGATGGCTTCTCGGGCGATGCCTTCTAATTTGAAGCCTGCTTTCTCAGCGACTCGGCGGGAGCCGATGTTGGGTACTTGGAGTTGAATTTGGAGGCGGGAGACGACTTTTAGGTCGAAGAGGTAGCCGATGAACAGGCGGAGGGCCTGAGAGACGATGCCTTTGCCCCGGTCTTCAGGGCTATACAGGATGTAGCCGATCTCGAACGCTTGGTAGTAGTGGTTCGCTGGAAAGTAGGCGACGTTGCCGAGGATTCGGTCGGTTTCCGCGTCGACGATCAGGAGCATGCCTCGGTCTTCCGCCCAGAGACCGGTCTTGGCAAAATGGTCCAAGAATTCCGATTCGGAAACAAGCTTCTGCGGGAAGTAAGGCCCTCGGTCTTGGATTTGGCACTGGAGATCGTAGAGAGTATCCAGGTCTTTCTTACGGACCGTCCGGAGGTTGATCGTTTGGCCTTTGAGCACGGCGGTAAGTATGGCTTTTCTGGGCTCGTAAATCGTAAATGGTAAATGGTAAATCGCCGGAGGGGGATTATGTAGAGTCGTCGGTCGTTGGTTGTCCTTCGTTGGTCGCTGGTTGGTTCGGGGGGAAGATTGAGTCTGCGGAAGGCAAGACGTCGTGGGCGTGGCGGAGATTCTTGGGGTCGGGCATGGTTCCTGCGCGCCAGTCTTCAATGACCTGTTTGAGCCAGCTCGATATGAGCAGATTTCCCAGCATCGTGTCTTTTTCCCTGGGCTCAACAAGGAGGCGGACGGGGAGGCCGCCGATGGTGGCCTCTACGGCAACCCAACGGCCAAGTCCCATGATCGTGTGCACGTTGGGGAGGAAATGGATCTTCTGAACCTGCTCTCGCAAGATCCGCATCCGCTTTTCGTCGCCAATGAACTCTAGTTCGTACTTGCCGAAGGACAGGAAGCCGACGTCCTCGTGAGCGTCAAGGAGGCTGTGGTGGCGGGTGGAGGCGCAGCCGACGAAGACGACTGGGCCGGGAGGAGGGGGTTGCCGGTGGGCAAGGTTGCGCATGGAGTCCCGACGGATGCGGCCATTTTCGAAGAGCCCGAAGGAGTTAAGTGCGAGCCAGCCAAACGCCTGACCGCCGATGAGCACCCACAGCCCGGGGCCGATCATCACGTTGGTGTGGATAATCCAGTAAATTCCGCCGACAGTGGGGGCAAGCCAAAAAAGGCCGGGCACCAGATTGCCCATCCATTTGCGCCGTGAGGTCCATACCTTGATCAGCTTTGGCCTCACCAGACGCATAATACACGTACCTCCATGGCCGCCCGTTCCCGCTTACGAGCGCTTGGCCTCGTGCCAGGCGCGGCCAGTCTCCAAGACGTACTGAATGAGTTCCGTTCGGGCGGGGCCGGAGTGGTGTGCGCGCTTAACTCAGATCTCCTTCTCTCGGCCTCGAATTTGGTGGACTCGGACGAGGATATTTTGCAGGTTGTGGGCCTCGCGGAGCTGGTTAAGAAATGCCTGACTCTGTGCGATGATAACCCGAAGGGGCTGGGATCTGGCGGACTGGTGGTCACGGCTGTTTCGAAGGCTACCGAAAGCCTTGACTCGGGTTCGCCTTAT
>JANYLD010000011.1 GCA_025363835.1 Armatimonadota bacterium | reverse complement strand
TCGAGTTCCGAGACCAGTCCGGCAAGTCGACCGGCGAACCTGTTCAACTCGGCGCCACAGAGGGTGAAATCCATCTGGCGTCCTCTGGAGAATCGGTTTACATCGCCTTCGAAACGGGCGAAATCTTCCTGGCAGAAGGCGGAGCTGCTATGCCCCTCACCAACGTTGAGAAGGGCAAAATCATCGGTCTAAGCGTAGACGGCAGGGGCCTCTTCGTCACCAGCCGATCAGACCAAGGCGTAACCCTAACGTTGCTCGATCAGAACGGCAAGATCGTCAAAGAGTCCGCGCCTGGGGTTGGAACTGCTTCTCACGCGCCGGCTCTGTTGGGTGAGAATTGCTACATCTTCGATGATTCCAAATCCGAACTGGTCGTCATCTCACTCGACACGCTCACAGTAGTCAAACGACAGCAGATCGAAGGGATCAAAGCCGTCTACCGCCTTTTCGGCCTCCAGCAGGACGAGGGCGTGACGGTCGCCATCATGGCCAAGGACCCCGAGGGCAGGCCAACCGACGTCTATCTGCAGTCGATCGAATCTGGCAAGACCACACAGGTCTGCCACATCAGCGCCACCAAGGGCGAGATGGTTTACGTGGACGGCCACATCGCCGTAGCGTCGACATCGTCTCTCCAGAACATGGTGCAAGTGTTTGGGATCTTCGATAAGCACGCGGCGAAGGCTGCGGCGTAGGCTTTTGGGGGTGCGGCGTTACGGCGTTACCGCGTTTGGGCGTTACGGCGTCACGGCCTTGGGGCGGTTCGGCGCTAAGACGATTGGGCCGAGTCCAATCTGAATCAATGTGTCCAATCAGTCCCATTGGTCCAATCTGCCCTCATTCACTAAAGCCGTAAAGCCGTAAAGCCGCAACGCCGTCCCCTTCTGCCAAAAGTCCCGCTCTTTTTTAATCGGGAAACATTGACAACTGACTTGTCATCTAGTAAAGTCAGTTGTCATGTTAACAGCCACTTCGCACAAGCTGGTGAAAGTTCTCGACGAAGCCGTCGCGCTCAACTTTCGACTCCTCCGAGTCGCAGAAGAGCTCCACAGGCAGGGGCCGGCAAGCTCCGCCCGGCGCGGCATCTTAAAGACTCTTTCCGACGAAGGGCCGCAGTCCGTGCCACAAATGGCGCGGGCAAAAACGGTCACTCGGCAGCACGTGCAGGCTCTTGTTAACTCGCTGATGGAAGAAGGACTCGTGGAAATCTCGAAGAATCCCGCGCACCGAAAGTCCAGCCTCATCCGGCTCACCAAAGCCGGCGAGCGGGCGGTGCGGGACCACACGCGACGCGAAGCTCTCTTGATCATGGAGGTCACGCCTGACGTGGAGTCCATGAACTTGGAGGGAGCGTACGAGGTTATTCACCGAGTTCGCGCCTACCTGGAAAGCGAGCGGTGCGGAAAGCTGATCGCGAGAATCAATGCGCGAGAACATGACGGCTCGAAACGGCAAGACCGAAAGGAGCAAACGAAGTGATACGGAGAATGAAGTTGGGACCGAGCGCCTTGATATTAGAGCCGTGGGCTCTCTCGAAAAGGAGACCGCCGCCTGCGACGCCAAATTGGTCGCCATACGTGGGGGCAAGAGTGGAAGACCACAAGCCTTTGACCGGCCGGACGATCCGCAGGATGCGGCGCCGAAACGCTGTACTTAACGATCTCGCTTTAACAGCCGTAGGCATTACGCCCAAGGATCACGTGCTCGAGATCGGGTACGGCCCCGGCGAGGCTCTTGCTGAGGCTTCGAAGATGGCGAAGAACGGCTTTGCGGCGGGCATAGACCGCTCCATGGAGATGCTTCAAATAGCTTGGAAGCGGACCCAGAAAGCCAAGGCAAAGAACGTATCTGTTCTCCGAGGCGACGTCTCGTGGCTGCCATGGAGCCAGTGCTCCTTCGACAAGATGTTCTGTGTCGACGGCGTTACCGAGTGGCCCTGCACGAGGAGCGGCTTGGAAGAAGCGTTCCGCGTCCTCAAGCCGGGCGGCGTCTTGATACTTGCCGAGTACATTACGCCGAAGTTCACGAAGGCGAAAGCCTTGGCGCTGGCCCACCTGCTGACCGTCGTCGGTTTCCAGGACTTGGAAGTCCATATCGCTCCTAATCGCCGCACCGAGGTGCTCGTCCTCAAAGCGGTCCGCTCCTAAGCTTCAAACCAACTTCACTCCAAGGCTAACGGGGGACAGGTCCCAGTCCCCCGGCCTTTTTGATCTCCGATCGCGGATGGCGGATCGCGGATCTAGGGGCCCTCAGAAGAGCGTCGGAGCGTCGACTTTTTCTTCCCAGATGGGATTCACGCATTCTGGACCCTCGGTGATGACTTTGTTCACGGCGGGGTTTACCGCGAAGTAGTCCATCTCTTCGGACGGAAAGGGCACGAGGATGGGAAGGAGGTCTTGGGGGTCTTCGATTTCTGGGTCTAGCCATTGGTCGAAGTCTTCTGGACGGACTACGGCGGGCATGCGGTCGTGAAAGGGTTGGACTAGCTCGTTCGGTCCTGTGGTGACAATGCTGCAGGTTCTCAGCTTGCCGGTTTCTATCCGCTTGGACTCCCAGAGTCCGGCAAAAGCCATGAGCTCTCCCTCTTTTAGGCGGAAAAAATATGGCTGCTTCTTCCCTTTCTCCTCCCTCCATTCGTAGAAGCCGGCGGCTGGGATCAGGCAGCGGCGATGGCGGGCCGCGTCCCTGAAGGACGGCTTTTCGAAGATCGTCTCTGAACGTGCGTTGATCAATTTTTGGCCGATTTTAAGATCTTTAGCCCAACTGGGGACCAGCCCCCAGCGGAAATATTCCAGATGCCGATTGTGGGTGCCCGCTTCCATGACGACACCCGGTATATCTTGGGTCGGCGCTACGTTGTAGCGGACCTCGAGACCCTGTGGCTCCAAGTTAAAGAGGTCTCGAACTTGCTTCTCGGTGAAACCGATGCTGTATCTCGCGCACATCTCTAGCTATTATCTACGGCTGTGTCGGGCGTCTTTGGTGTGAGCTAGGAAGAAATTACTCCTCCGCCTCTGGAGGCAGCAGCGGTCGCGACTTTCGGCATGGATTCCGAGATCCGAGATCCGAGATCCGAGTTGCGAGTTGCGAAGGCCCTCCGGGCCCAAGTTATTTGCTCGATCACCCGGGTTTAAAGAACGGCATGTTATCCGCGATCGTTACAATCGGGCCGTAGGGCACGGAGCATTGGGACGAGAAGTACTTCGCAGATTCCTCGATCTTATGGGTATCCCATCCGAGTCCGCTCATTATCGTCTTCCCGTCTCGGCCTATGAGCCAGTAGGCAGGAACGATATCGGCGACTAGGAAGTGCCGAATTCTTAACGATGCGTCCGCATAGTTGCGAAACGTCAGCTTGTTCTCCTGAAGATATTTGCTGACGTCTTCTTTTGTGTCCTGGCAAATGCCAATGACAGTGCCGCCCTTGTACGCCTTGTGAATCCGTTCGACATACGGTAGGGTTAGGCGGCAAGTGGGACAGTCGATGCGCCAGAGGATGATGAAGAGCGGGCCGGCAGACCACGCAGCCCTAGTCGAAAAAGCTTCGATATCGAAGTCCGGAAACGGATACCCGGTCATAGGCGCGGCCATATGCAACAGTCTTCCAGCTATATGGCGCCAGACGCAAGCGTTTTTATCAGGTCACGAGATGATCTTCTGAAAGACGTGAGCTGAGCGCTTCCCGAGGAGGGGCGACCGGTAAGGTCTTGCGGACTCCGAGCTCAACGTATCCATCGCGATTGTCTGCTGGTTGACGGCTTGTCTGAGCTCTTTCATTTCGCCTGCCAGGACATTCGTGTCGCTTGCATTGCTTTGCCCTCGGTGGATTATTTCGGCCACCTTGCGCTGATGGGAAGTGACAATCCATAGGACGGGAACGCTGAAGAAGGCGATAACACTTCCGAGAGCGATGGGCACGGCGCTGTCCATTACGCCGACTCCGAAAACCGATCTTGCACGTCGGACGGCCCTATGCGGTCGAGCTTTGTTGACAGATTGTCGATAGCTATTGCTTGCTGCTGCACGAGCTGCTTCAAATCGTGGACGTCCTGGCTGACCTGGTTTTGCTCAGGCAACGGTGGCTGCATGTTCTGTTGATTCAATCTATAGGTCAACTCGGTCATCTTGTGCTGATGGTTTAAAAGAATCTTCACAATGGGGATCAGGATAAAAAACCCCATGATGAGAACTGGCGCGAGATCATGGCTTTCCATTTATGAGGCTCCCAGCCGGCTTTGGACGTCGGTTTGCGGTGGTGTTCCGATTTGCGATCTGCGCATGTCGTCCATCGCGATCGTCTGCTGGTTGACAAGGCTTCTAAGTTGGCTGACTTCCTGCCTCAGGGCATCAACCTCTGCATTCGCGTTGGGATTGCTACTGTGAATGATCTCCGCCATCTTGCGCTGGTGGGCTGTCAAGATCGCAATGATGGGGATCATGATCGCCACGATAGGAATGAGAAGCGCTAAAGTATCAGGTCCTGGCATTGTGTCTCCCGTTGAATGAGCGCACGTATCCTACGATTATAGGGGCAGACGCGTTGCCAGGGTAGTTCGCTGGGCGCATGGACCCAGCCGATGGCTGCATCTTGGATCGCATTTTTTGTCATCCGGAGCGAGTCCCCGAGTCGAGGGACCTGACTGTAATTCTCGACCGCTAGCATAAACACGCCTTCGCTTCCTGTCAGGTCCTTCGACTCGGGGACTCGCTCAGGATGACAAAACTAAAAAAACTCCGCGCCTCTGCGTTGGGGAATC
>JANYLD010000406.1 GCA_025363835.1 Armatimonadota bacterium | reverse complement strand
ACGGCGATGCTGAAGTCGCAAACGCTCTTGCCGGTGGTAGTGGTTCTAAGTTCAGGGTCGCGGGTAAGGCGGCCCACAAGCACAACGCGGTTAATCACAGTTTTCAGTCCTCGATTTTGTAAATGCGGTGGCGGATCACGTCATCAGAGATTCGCATAAGCCGAGAAAGCTCTTGCGGGATTTCTCCGGCCGCCTCGAAATTCATGATAACGTAGTTACCTTCTCGGAAACCAGCTATTTCGTAGGCCAGCTTCCTTTTGTCCCATTTTCCGGCTTTCTCAACCGTGCCTCCGTGCTCTTCGATGACGCCTTTGAATCGGTCGGCGATCTTCTGAACATCGGCATCGGCGAGTTCCGGCTTGACAATATAAATCGATTCGTATTTTCTGTTCTTATCCATGGTGCTCCCTATGGGCAACGGCTTCGCGGAGTGTTAAGCGCTGAGCGCTCCTCAGTGCTGCGAAGCAGGTGAGCCTATTGCGGTGACGCGAGATGATACCTTTTTGGCGTTTGGCGGGGGGAATCGGCGTTGGGCGCTGCGGCGTTGCGGCCTTTCGGAGATGTAACCTGGACCTTGGGGTAAACCCAGCTTTTAGACCGGAATGCCCGACGCCGCAAGGCCCCAACGTCCAAGGCCGAATCCCATGATTCTCGTTATCGACAACTACGATTCCTTCACATACAACCTGGTCCAATATCTGGGCCAGTGTGGGGCGGAAGTCATTGTGCGACGGAACGACGAGATCACGTTCGAAGAGATAGTGGAGCTCAAGCCTGACGGCATCATGCTTTCGCCGGGGCCGTGTACGCCCAACGAGTCGGGGGTCTGTTTGCGGATTCTTGAGGCGGCGCTTCGGAAGGATGAAGGCGGAAGGATGAAGGATGAGTCCGGAGTTCCTTCATCCTTCCCTCCGTTGTTCGGCGTTTGCCTCGGGCATCAAGCCATCGGGCAGGTTGCGGGGGGCGAGGTGCGGCAGGCGAAAAACATCATGCATGGCAAAGCGTCTCTGATTCGCCACGACGGAAAAGGACTTTTCGAAGGCATGCCAAACCCATTCCGCGCGATCCGCTACCACTCCCTCGTCGTCACGAAAGACTCTCTTCCGCCAGGCTTTATGATCACGGCGACCGCCGAAGACGACGGAGAGGTGATGGGGATTCGACACACATCCCTACCCATCGAGGGCGTCCAATTTCACCCGGAGTCGGTCCTCACCGAAGGCGGCATCAAAATCGTCGAGAACTTTGTTGCAATGACGAGACGACCCGCTACCACGCCTCACTGAAATCCCTATCAGGAGTGCTTCGCTGCAGCCTCGTCCAGAATCTTGGACTTGATGGCGAAACCATTTACCGACCACTTGTTGTCGCGCTTAACCAAGACCACCGTGACTCTGCCGTTGTCGCGATAGAACGAGGCCTGAGCCGTCACCGTCGATGTGGTGATCGCCCCATTCGTACCCGTGTAGAAGTTCGAACCGACCATTTTCGAGGGTGTCACGCTCTGAAACTTGCCCAGGCTCTTCTGGTAGAGATCGAAGTAAGCCTTAACGACCGTTTCGGGCTGCTGCTTGAGCTCTGGCGAAGCGACCTTTTCGAGCTCCTTATAATTCCAGTCGGTCAGAATTTTCGGGATCTCTTCGTCCGCGAATCTGGTGGCGTCCGCCCCGGTTTCGTTGTAGCCCGTATAAGCTTTCCTTCCCATGAGGAATAGGCCACCGCAACACCCGAGCCCGAGTACAGCGACCACAATGAGAATTGCATGCCAGGGCTTCACTTCCAGACAGCTTAAGCTACCGAAGCACGCTTGACCCTGCCGAAACTTGTCGAAAAGCTCTCAAGGATGCGGGTGGTCGGTGATTTGTGATTTGTGATCTGTGATCGGTGATCGGTGATCGGCGCCGTAATTGGTGGTGTCCCGAAAGTGGTGGAAATTCAGGATTGGTGTGCGTCCTGAATTTTGAAGTAGACGGTCGGCCTTGCGGTCGCCGTTTAAGGAGCGCACACCATGAATGAGTCTACAACTGTTTCGTTGTTCACTTCCATAGAGGAAGTCATCCGTGTCCACGTTCGGGATTTCATCGAGCAAGTGGTAGAGGATGAATTAAGTAGTCAGCTCGAGCGATCTCGTTACGAGCGCGGAGGCGTAGGGTATCGCAACGGCCACCGTGAGCGAACGCTAGTGACGACCCATGGGGAACTGCAGGTCAGTGTGCCTCGAGCTCGCCTGCAGACTCCGGAGGGCGAGCAGGAGTTTCACAGCTCGCTTCTAAGGAAAGGCAAGCGTTTGACGAGCAACGCAGAGGCTCTCATCGTCGCGTGCTATCTATGCGGGGTGAGTACCAGAAAGGTTGAACTCGCCCTAGCCCAGGCTCTTGGAGCGGGCGCTTCGAAAAGCACGGTGAGCAGGTGCCTTGCAACTCTTCGCCCCGACTGGGAGGCCTGGCAGGTGAGGGACCTTTCCAAGGACGGCATTCTCCGGGTCATTTTGGACGGATTTTGTATTCACGCCCGCATGGGCTCCGAATCGCTTCGGATCTCAGTCCTTGCAGCAATGGGCATCTGCTCCGATGGACAAAAGGTGCTGCTTGCTCTTAAAGGAATGGGTGGAGAGAGCAAGGAGGCCTGGCGCGAGCTCCTAGACGATCTGGACATGCGAGGAGTCAAGTCGCCCCAGGTTTGCATCATCGATGGCAGCAAGGGCCTTCGCGCCGCGGTGGCTGAAATATGGCCCTCGACGCTGGTGCAGCGCTGCACGGTTCACAAAGAGCGCAATCTCCTTGGCTACGCCCCCGATGGGCTTCAGGAAGAGCTTAAGGCCGACTATCGCCGGATGATCTACGCAGACACCGCAGAGGAGGCTCTGGAGGAATCCAAGAAGTTCCTAGCCAAATGGCGCTCAAAGTGTCCCAAAGTCGCAACCAGCCTTGAAGAGGCAGGCAGCGAACTCTTCACCTTTCTTCGGTTCCCGCCCAGGCAGTGGACCAGCCTTCGCACCACAAACGCCATCGAGAGACTTAACGAGGAATTCAGAAGGAGGGTCAAAGTCCAGACCACCCAACCGGGAGCAGAAAGCGTCTGCATGCTCTTCTGGGCGCTGCTTGCAAGCGGCGCCATCACTCTCAAGAAAGTCAACGGCTGGGAAACTCTAAGCGAACCTGCTTCGGAGGTCAGCCAAGCCGCCTAGGAAGATATGATGGAAATGAGGATACGCCCACTCACCCTATTTCCACCAAATTTGGGACGCCACCCCGTAATTCCTCGGATTACCGATCACCGAAAACTGATCTCCAAACGGAAAGTCGAAACCCTTCCCGACTACTCGTTAATCTCGCGAGCTCGCTCGATGTCCAGCTTAATCGGGATGCGGAACCAGAACGTGGATCCCTTGCCCACTTCCGAATCGACCCACAGCTTGCCTAAGTGCACCGTCTCCACGAGGTGACGAACGAGGAAGAGGCCGAGGCCGGTGCCATAGATCTTCCGATTATCTTCGTTGTTCACCCGGTGAAACTTCTCGAAGACCTTGCTCAGGTGGTCCTTAGGAATGCCCAGGCCCTGATCCTCGATTCCAAAAAGGAGCGTCTCTCCTTCGTTGGTCGCATGCACGGTGATCTGGCCGCCGTTCGGAGCGTATTTGATCGCGTTGTTGAGGAGGTTGGTGAATATCTGGTCGAGCTTGTCTTCGTCTCCGACGATGATCGGCATCTCTGCTGGCGCGTCCAAAACGATGTTGTGCCGAGTGGTGGTCTGCCGCTGCAGCATGACGACCTTATCCAGCACGGCACGGATCGCGACGTTTGTGTAGTGCGGCTTCAGGCTCTCTTGCGCGTCGATTCGTGCGGTGTTGAGGAGGTCGTTGATCAGCCGGGTCAGACGGTCGCACTCTTGGTCGATGATCCCGTAGAACTCTCGCCGTTCCTCGGGATTGAACTCGTCGTCGATGATCAACGTGCTGACGAATCCCTTGATGGCGGTGAGCGGTGTTCGAAGCTCGTGCGAAGCCATGGCGACGAAGCTGCTCTTCATCTTGTCGATTGCTTTGATGTCGGTGATGTCCATGAAGATAGCGACAACGCCGAGATCCTTGCCGTCCTCGCTTCGGACGAGAGCCGCCTGGACTTCGTAATCGCGCTCAGCACCCGCGATGTTGACGGTCATCTCCTGGCGGGCAACTTCGTCGCCACGCGCGGTCAGCCGGAATACTTCCTGAGCCGTCTCGTTCTGAAGGACGTCCTTTGCAGGCTTTCCAACGACGTCGTCCTGCACGCCAAAAATGGCGCGGGCCGAGGCATTCATTTGGCTGATGCGTCCATCCGGGCTAACCAGAATCAACCCGGCGGTCAAGGACTCGAAGGTGCGGGCGAACTCGTCGCGCTGCTCTTTGACCTCTCGGTAAAGCTGAAGGTTGGCGATGATCGAGCCAACGTTTCTCGCCATCCGCTCCAAAAGCCGGACGTCCTCGTCGTTGAAGTCCTCTCCGTGGCGCTTGTTAAAGGCGTGGAGCACGCCGATAACGGTGCGCTCTACAACGCGGTTCTCTTCGTCACGCTTCTCAATCACGAGCGGGACGGTGATGCCGTTGGAGACGTTCAGGATCCCAAACGGGTCTTTCTTGGTCCGCGGGTCGGTGTTGGCGTCGTGGAAAATTATGGGGCTGCTCTCGCGGAAAACTTCGCCGGAAATGCCCTGGGTTGCCCTGACTCGAAACATGGGCAAGCGGTCCTCTTCCACTCCAAAGGCGGGCGGCATGCCGATCAGCTCAGCACGATCGCGATCATAAAACATGATGACGATCTTTTCCGCCTGCAGAATCATGGCCACACGCTGGACCAGTCGCCGCAGCGTTTGGTCCGCGTAAATGAGTGGCTCTTCCGGGGTCGGTTCCGGC
>JANYLD010000384.1 GCA_025363835.1 Armatimonadota bacterium | reverse complement strand
TGGCGTTGTCGAGTTGCTCGTATGCTTCCATGACGAGATCAGTGGAGTAGTCGCCGATGCTGTGGATGGCGATGGAGTAGCCGGCATCGTGGGCGGTTCTCACCATTTTCTTTAGCCGCTCCGGCTCATACATAAGCTGGCCGTCCACCTCCCTTTCCTGGGTTTGAGTGGCCGCCTTCTTGCCGCCTCGACTGATGATCATCGCGGGGTTGATGGGTTGGCCGGAGAATCTACCGTAGATGGCTGCGGTGGCTGATCCGATGGCGCCGTCGGCGAAGATTTTGATGCCGTTGACGCGGCAGGTTTCCGGGTTCATGAGCTTCTGAGCGGCTTCAAATTCCTCTTTCGGCATGGCGCGGGCGCCGAAGACGGCGCTCCACTGGACGTAGAGGCGGAGCCTGATCTTGCAGCCTCGTTCTGCGGCGAGGCGGTAGGCGTCGAGCTCTTTGCGGAGATCGAAGCGGCCGGTCATCATGTCGCTCGCGCAGCCAATGCCGAGTTCGGCCATTTTGTCTCCGGCGAGGAGGATGGCTTGGACCATTTCTTCGAGGCTCGGGTTAGGGATGGCGGCGGTGACTCTCTCGTGAGCGTGCTCGAGGAGGACGCCGTCCAGCTTGCCGCTGGCATCTCTTCGGAACGTGCCACCGATTGGGTCTTCGGTGCTCTGGTCAATTCCGGATTCTGTAAGCGCAGCGGAGTTGGCGACGCTGGCGTGGCCGCTGACATGGCGGAGGATGGCGGGGCGATATCCGGTGACTTTGTCGAGGTCGTGGAGGGTGAGGTGCTCGTTGTCGGGGAACTTGGTTTGGTCGTAATGGACGGCGAGCAGCCACTTGTCTGTGGGGAGCTCTTTGTTGGCATCTCTGACGGCGTCGAGGACTTCATCTTTGGTGGAGAACTTGCCGAGGTAGAGCTTTTGAAGGTCGAGACCGGTGGGGAGGATGTGGCAGTGGGCGTCGATGAATGATGGCAGGAGGAATTGACCTCCGAGCCCCTGCCCCTTGCCGGGATGGTTTGTGCCCGGGAGGGGGAAGGGGTTGGGGTAGGGGGTTCCGGGGCTACCACCATTGACAGGCTTTCTGTAGACAACACGGCCGTATTCGACCAGCATCTCCTGCTGTTCGCCGGTGAAGCCCCAGCGGAAGTTTGTGTAAAGGCCGTCAGCCGCGCGCATAGTTAGCTTCTACCTCAGAGGGCAGACAGGTTGCCCAATTTAGTGTTTGACTAAACTTGGCTCTTGCCGCGTGTATATCCAGTCGTCATAGTGCAGGATTTTGCCATCGTCGCTAGCTGTCATCTCCTGAACCTCTAGGACCTGCATGGAGACATGAATGTTGGCACCGTTGTGAGTCCATTCGCCGATGTATTTGTTCCCCGTGTAATTGTCCCATTCTGTCGCCGTTCCGTCGGCATTTAATGTGAGGGATGCCTTGCTATTTGCGTATTCGGCTTCCACCTTCTGTTTGGATTCTGGCGACAGTCCGTCCAGGCTTATGCGGGGGTCCATATACTCCTTGCCGACGTAGGTGCCGACGAATGCATACTTGTGTGTGCAGCCCGAAAGCCCAGCGAGCAAGCAAACTAGCAACGACATCTTGCTTCGACGCTTCATCCAATCATTCTTACGCTATCACCCTGCTATGGCGTTGGGTTGGTTGTCCGCAAATATGGCTGGCGTGCCGCCGGTGTGCCAGAAGAGGACTCGGCCCTCTATTTGTTTTGTCTTGGCGAGGCGGAGGAGAGCGGCGAGGGCTTTGGCGGTGTAGACGGGGTCTAGAAAGATGCCTTCTTGGCGGGCCATCAGCTCGGTTGCTTCCCTGCCCTCTTCGCTCGCCATTCCGTAGCCGGCGCCGACGGAGTTGAAGTCCAGGCGGTATTCGTTGGCGGGGATTTGGCGCGGATGGTTGAGGAGTTGGGCAAGACCGTAGCCGATTTCCGCGAAGTCGTTGGCGATTTCTGGCTCGGGGTCGCAGGCGATGCCTTGGATTTTGGTGGGGGTGCCGTCGAAGGCGTAGGCGAGGCCGGTTTGGGTGCTGCCGCTGCTGCTGGCGGTGACGATCCAGTCGAAGGGGCCGGCGGTTAGTTCTTGGGCCGCTTGATAGAACGCGTACGCGCCGAGAGGAGAGGAGCCGCCAACGGGAACGCGGTAGACCCGCTTGCCTTTGGTCTCGTACTCTTTGGCGAGGACTTCGGCGTGGGTGTAGAGCACTTCCCAGTCGTCGTCGGGGTGAATGTGCATGTCGATTCCGAGGATTTCGTCAAGGAGGACGTTGCCGTTGCTGTTGCCGATGTGTTTGCCTGTGGGTTTGCCGGCGGCGTTATCGTAAGGTAGGTGCATGGCCGCAGCGGCGCAGACCAGGCCGTGCTTTGAGCAGGCAGCGCCGAGTTGGCGGATGAAGTTGGATTGGGAGGAGCCGCAGGTGGTGACGACCTCCGCGTTTTGATTGAGGGCGTCGGCGATGAGGTACTCGAGCTTGCGCCCCTTGTTGCCCCCGAACGCGAAGCCGGTGAGGTCGTCTCGCTTGATCCAGAGATCCAGGTGGGTCTCCCTCGAAAGGTTTTTCAGGCGATGGAGCGGAGTTGGGGCGAGGATCAGTTGAACCTTAGGCGGCGTCTCGGGCATGTGCCCAACGAGTTTACGCCTGATTGCAGCTCGCCAACGCGATGAGGCATTGAACGTCGCATCGGAGTCATCATAATGTTCTGGAAATAGGGCTACGAACTTGGCCACGAGGCTGTTCGTAGAAATGTCCTTGCGGATGGCCAATGCCCTCATCCGAAATAGGTGCTTCCACAGAGCGGGATTATTCATAGATGGCGGAAACGTTTCTTAGTGGCCCAGAATTCGACTTGCTCCCTTACGAAGGGAAGCCACTCAAGACCTACATGATTTGCTCGACCGGTCGCTGCGGCAGCACGTTGCTGTGCAGCCTCTTGACCAACACGGGCGTCATGGGAGTGCCCCATGAATACTTCAACATTTCGCAGCACGGGCCAATTCCTGATCAAGAGGCTGATGCAATCCACGGACCCGCAGACGTCCATGAAGGATTACTTCGATGCGGTTGTTCGACATCGAACGTCTCCGAATGGCGTATTCGGGGTCAAGGCGCATAGCAATCAATGCCTGCCTCACTACCAGAGCGGATTCATCCCTTGGTATTTCGGCGAGATCAAGCACGTTCTGATAAGAAGGCGAGACGTGTTGGGACAGGCCATCTCGCTGGTTATTGCCGGTCAGACCGGAAAGTGGACAAGCCATGAAAAGCAGACCAAGCAAGCCGTTTACTCTCACGAGGCCATTGACAAATCTTTGCAACTCACGGCTTACTACAACGACCTTTGGGACCGATTTTTCACAACGACTAAGATCGTTCCCCTTCCTGTCTTTTATGAAGACCTGCTGGATCAGCCCACCGAGGAAATCCAGCGAGTCGTCGACTTTGTCGGCGTGGACTCGAAGGTGTCGATAAGCCTGGAAGACGCGGGGTTAGAAAGAGAGGCTACGGCCCTAAACCAGGAATGGCGTGAGCGTTTCGAAAGCGAATCAAAGTAGATCTTAGTTGGTTAGGGCCGCTTCGCGGTCTTCCTGAAGAATGTCGCCGATCGATTCTTCGTCATCCGACTCGGGCCACATTTCGAATTCGCCTTTTTCCTCCACAAAGTGCGGATATGGGTGGTTGACGGGGTGGCGCATGGTCCAAAGGCCGGCGATGAGCTGGCCATCCCAGCGGCCCGCGTATTGGACGATATACCCAGGATAGCGCTTCGCGAAGCGGACTTGGCCGGTTTCAGGCTCGAGCTTGCCGCTAATCTCGAACCAACCTGCGCAGTCGGAGCCGCCGCCGAGGAGTTGGTTGCCAATGAACTGGAGGCGCAGCTTCATGTAGCCGCGCATTTGGGCCTGAATCCAAAAGCCGCTCCAAGGACCAGACAAGGTCTGCAGATCGTTCATGGCAATGCAGTTGCGACGATGGGCCGCAATAAAAACATACGCCAAGTTTTTCTATTTGGGGTTCTTTCATGCCCTCAATCTGGCGGAATCACGGTCCGAACATGATTCGGATGCGCCGACTGCATGTGCGCATCAATGACAATTACAAGGGCTTGGATGTTAATAGGCAATGAGACAGTTGAAATCACGAAAGGACTGCCCACAAGACCGACGTTTCTGGCGAGGACAAACCTCTTGAAGGGGCTCTGCTTCGCGAGAAAGGCCCCGGAGTCGACCGGGACCAAACATAACATTCCCTGGAAGCCCACTTGAGCGATGTGCCAGGAGGCGAGGTCCTCCCAAGCGATGAATCCAGGGGAGATGAGGGTGGATCGATCTTCGATTCCTGCTGCGTTGATCCGTAAGGCGGGTGAATCGGCAGCGAGCCTGGAAACTGCGAACCAGAAAGCTGCGCCGAAAAATGCGATGTCGATGATGGCGAATGCGAGCCATCCAAGAAACTGTCCCATTCCCTGACTCCATCCGATGATAAGAAGCGGCCCCGCTCCCGCTACAAACATAAGAGCGCCGACGGCGATCAATATCATTTTGAACTTGCTGATCGGGATGAAGACGTCCTCGGGCATTTACCTATTGAACCCCTTGCTTGGTCGCGAATGATGAGAAGCAGCTCACATTGGAGCGACTAGCTTGGAAGCCCTCGCATCGCGGATTGAATCCCGCGCTCCGTCAGAGGAACTTTCGAGCGTTCGCGATGGACCGCGGCACCGCGGTCATGGGGTCTTCTTCGCCTTCGTATTCGACGCTGAGCCAGCCGTTGAAGCCAGCGTCTTTTAGAGCGGAGATGCACGCCTCTAGCTTCACTTCGCCCTCACCGACGGCCATGCCGACGTAGCGCTTGCCGTCGAGGGCTTCGTAGGCAAAGCCTTCATGGCCGGCGGGTTCTCGGACGAAGTCTTTGAAGTGGACCATGTTGGCGTAGCGGGCTACGATTTGGATGGCTTCGTGGCTGGGTTGGTTGACGAGTAGGAAGTTGCCGGTGTCGGGGTTGGCGCCGAGGGCGTCGTTTCCGGCGGCGTCGCGGACATCTTGGATGATCTTGCAGACTTGGTCGCCTTTGCCGGCGAGGGTGCCGTGGTTTTCCAGGGCCAGCTTGATGTCCATCTGGGCGGCGAACTCGGAGGCTCGGGCGAGGCCCTCGATGATCCAGTTGTAAGCTTGGTCGAAGGTGATTCCCTCGGCCACGTCTCCAGCGAAAACGCGGACCACGTCGGCGCCATACTTCGTGGCTTCTGTGACGCCAAATTGGATCTTGCGGTAGGCCAGTTCCCTAAGCTCAGGGTCAGTCTTGGCGAAATTATTTGCGACAGAGAAGATGGGGACGGGGAGACCGGTCTCCGACAGAGCCTCGATGATTTCGGCGCGGCGTGCTTCGAGGTACTCGTGATCGAATTCTTCAACGCGCAGTTTGTCAGGCTCGTTGTAGAAGAAGTCGAGGAGTTCGACTCCGTCCGCGCCTGCTTTCTTGGCCCCGTGAATGAAGCCCGCGAGGTCCAACTTCCCTGCTTTCCAGGACTGGAAGTAGCTCCACATGCTGACCGCGATCTTCATTGAGGTTTACCTAGTGACGAAGACCTGGAATTGGGTCACGAAGATGGTGGCTGCGACCACGCCGAATGCGCAGAGGACGGTGGCGATAGAAGCGCCGATTTCTACCCTCGCAAAATCGCTCTGGCTATCTTCCACAACGTAAGCGGCTCGAATGATGCCCACATAGTAAAAGACGCTGATTGCCGAGTTGGCCGCGAGGACGATGGCGAGCAATGGGAGGCCTGCGTTTAGGGCATCGTTAAAGATCATCCACTTTCCGATGAACCCAGCGGTGGGCGGCATTCCGATCAGGGAGATCATGAATATGATAAGCAATGCAGCAACTCGTGGAGATCGCCTGCTCAGGCCGTAGAGGTCTTCAAGCCGCGTCGCTTCTTTACCGTTCTTTGCGACCAAGGACAGGACGGCGAAGGAGCCGATCGTCATGAGGCTATAGGCGACCAGGTAGTAGATGATTGTAGAGACGTTGGTGTGGACCGGGTCCTTGATGTTGGCCGTGATCGCAACGAGGACATAGCCCGCGTGGGCGATCGAAGAGTAGCCAAGGATGCGCTTGACGTCTTTCTGCATCAGGGCGACCAGGTTGCCC
>JANYLD010000333.1 GCA_025363835.1 Armatimonadota bacterium | reverse complement strand
GTGGAACACGCTCGACATCGTCCAGCGCATGGGCGGGCGAGCGGTGGAATGCAAAAGCGGACACGCGTTTATCAAAGAAAAAATGCGGGCCGAGAACGCCGTGTACGGGGGCGAGATGAGCGCGCATCACTACTTCCGGAGCCATTGGTTCTGCGACAGCGGCATGATCCCGTTCCTGCTCATCGCCAAGTTGGTCTCGCAAAGCGGGAAGTCTTTGGGCGAGTTGGTCGGGGATATGATCGCGAAATATCCGTGCTCGGGCGAAGTCAATTCCGAAGTGAAGGACGTCAGGGCCACTCTCAGCGCGGTCGAAGCCAAATATTCGGACGGAAAGATTGAAAAAGTGGACGGGCTTAGCGTGGAATATCCCGACTGGCGATTTAACCTTCGCGGATCCAACACGGAGCCCGTGATTCGATTAAACGTCGAATCTCGAGGCGATGCGGAGTTGGTGAGGCTAAAAACCCAGGAACTACTGGGTCTCATTCGCGCCTAAACGTTCCGATCATTAGATCGTGGTAGTTTCTATCGATCGCTCAGCAGTCGTTGCAAAGGTCTTGGCCGGAGTCGCCATCCTCGCAATTTTGGCGACAATGAGCCTGCCGGTCCGGGTCAATCCTGGTTCACCGGAAGCAACCGCGATCCACGCGAGATAAAACCGTCTCCGCGCGCGTCGTAAAATGAAGCCGTTTCTGTTAAGCGGAACATGGCCACTCAATGCGCGTTGCTAGCACGAATCTTTACGACACGCTCGGCGTCAAGCCCAGCGCAAACCCTGAGTCTTTAAAAAAGGCTTACCGCAAGCTTGCGCGTAAACATCACCCCGATGTCAGCAACGACCCCAATTCGCACGACCTAATGTCGAAGATCAACGAGGCGTTTGAAACCCTCACCGATCCCGAGCGCCGAGCCGACTACGACGCCATGCTGGCCGGTACAGGCTACGCCGAGCCCGCGGCTCCCTCCCACGCCCGCAAGCCGATCTACGTCAAGCTCAAATCGTATCTCAAGGCTCACCGTACGCCGGTTTATGCGGTCGGCTTCGCGCCGGACACTGGGCAGCTCGTTTCCAGCTCTTTCGACAGTGAGATCATCTGGTGGGACTCCAAAACCGACCGGCCCGTCAAGCGGACTCGACTGGAAGCGGGATCCATTTCCACCCTGAAGGTCTTGGCCAAGGATCGATTGGTGGCCGCCGGCTCGGTTGAGAACACCCTGACGTTCTACGAACTGGACGGCTTGGAGGTCGACAGTTGGAAGAGCGCCGAAGAGGCTTGGGTTTCTTGTTTGGCGATCTCAGGGGATGGCCGGGCGGTTGCTGCCGGATCCATTCATAAAACTCTCGCTGTGGCTGACTCTAGGAGCGGAGTGAAGCTATTTAGGCGCGTTGAGCACGGGGAATCGGTGACTGCAGTTGCGTGGTCCGCGGATGGCGGCCTGTTGGCTACGGGTTCTGCGGACGCCACTGTTCGGGTTTACGATTCAGAAGGGACGTTGGTGAGGAACATCACCCGCATCCGGTCTATGGTCACCGCCCTCGCGTTCAGCCCCAACCGCCAGTTCCTTGCCGTCGCCGCGGTCGATCTTTCCATTCGAATCTTCAACCTCGATACAGGTCTCCTCGTGAAAATGATGTTCGGCCACACTAAGCCGATCGAGACGCTGGCCTTCCACCCCAACAATTGGCTTTTGGCCAGCGGCGCGAGAGACGGCACGCTTGGGCTCTGGAACTGCGCCAAAGGCCTCGGCAACGTGCGCCTAGAAGCCAGCCACCGCCCCATCTCCTGCCTCGCCTTCTCTCCCACCGGTGATCGCCTCGCGGCTGGCGGTCTGGACCGGCTGATTCGGATCTGGGAGATTACGGTGAAGGAAACGGCCGCCTAAGCGACGAGACGGCGATTAGCCGGCGCCCGCTTCACCGCGTCCTTCGCCGCGGAGCGGATCATCCCCGTCCAGGTGGCCGGAATTCCAGGCATCACCCACCCAGGCGTGTGAGAAGTCCCCGCCAGGTAGTAATAGAAAACGTAGGACGCCAAGAAGCTTCCAAGGGGTGAGGCATGGTTGCCGTCTTCTTGCCAGAGGTCTAGTCCTGGGTGGCCCTTTAGAATGGAGTCCCAGGCGTAGCAAACAGGGACGAGTTCTGAGCCCGGCGACGCGTTGCTAATCCCTCGGTAGACGCTCATCTGGTAATCGCTTTCGTTCCAGTCACGCCGGGGCCATTCGACGAAGAACAAGGCGCGAGACCCGGCACGGTGGGCAAGCTTGGCCAGCCCGACAGCACCGTCGTTTGGATAGTTGACGGTGTGCGAGCTGCTCACCATGGCGCCCTGCAAGACAACGATGCTCCAGTGGGGATCGAAAACGGCCCGCCTGACAGCGGGGTCGTTAATTGCATCGTTGAGAAACGGGCTGAAGAAGCGGAATGTCTCGACCTTTCGTCCGCTTCCGTCCGATTCCAATAAGTGGGTCAAGATGGCGGGGACGTCGTTCACCTGTGTGTGGCTGTTGCCAACAAACAGGATGCGCAGTGGCGGCCGAGGGGCCGCCGCCATGAAGAGGGCGGCCGAAAGGAGCAAGCTCATATTTTCCTAGTTGCCGAAGTCCGAGCCGTCGATCGTAACTTGCGTTACGCCCGCACTGCGGAGAGCGGCCTGCGTGTTGGTGATGGCGATTTGCCGAGCAGATTCCGCCTCTTGCATAGACCAAGCCCGATCCCCATCGTGCTGCTTACCAGCTTGGATCGCGCCCAGTTCTTTAAACGTCGCCTGATCCTCGGGACTGAGCTGCACAAACGTAGAGATGTTCTTAGGAAGGGTCTTGAACTGAGTCTTGAACTGCTTCTCGTGAAGTGCCAGCGCCTTCTCATCGAACTTAAACTGGACGCCATCCTTTGTGCATTTCAATCCAAAGCCCGGCATCTTCATCGATCCGGCCTTGCCGTCCGGCGTGTAGAAGATTCGGAAGTGAGCGGGCAAGTCCTTCTGAGCAGCGCCTGACGGTAATGAAGCGAGGCTCATTTCAGGCAACGGTTGGATCGCACTTGCCGGGACCGTTGGTACGTCTGTCGTCACCCTGCGCTTCATTTCCGCTCGGTGAAGATGCGTCAGATGAGCAGTTCTCTCGGCGTGCGGAATGGGCTCCGACTGGATGTCGACGGCTGGAGCGTAAACCGCCCGCGGGGCAACTTCAGACTGAAGCTGTCTGGCTACGTCGTCGCCAAACGGATTGACGTCACGCGGCGCCTCAAATCGGTATGCCACCATCGGCGCCTGGGCGCGTGAGCTGTTTGAGCGCACCTCGTCCAGCACCGACAGGAGCACCTGGCCCTTTGTGCTGACCAGCCTGTACTCGGCTGTGACGATGGCGGTTGTTCCCGCCGCCATCACGAAGCCTGCAAAAATGATCGTCGCGTGAATATACGGCTTCATAAGTTCTCTCGCTTTGTTCTTGCTATTACCGGTAATCAGTGCCTGTTCGCTCCCGATTTGTTTGGAATCTGGCTTAGGTAGGTCGTTTTTACAAGGCGAGGTTGCGATCTGAGATGTGAGATGTGGGATTTTCGGATTGGAGCGAGAGCCGAAGTCACATAATCTGGTGATTGAGCGTCCCGGAACCCCCATCCCCAGCCCTTCCCCCTCTGCCGCACATACATCGGCACAAGGGGAAGGGGCCTCAGATCTCACTTCATTACCTAATCCCCCCATCGCTTCATCATCTCCAAATCACGGCGCCGGCTCCAGGTCCTTCAATGCCCGTCCGAATCGATCTTTGTCGTCCTGCTCGGCCGCCTTCGCCAGGAGCTCTTTCAAAGCTGAAAGCTGGGCGACTTTCAGAGCATCTGGCGCGGCGACGGCGACGTCTGGCTGGACGCCGGTTCCCTCCCAATTCTTATGGGTGTACGGGTTCATCGCCTGGCCTTCGGGAATGAAGGCGTAGAAGTGGTCGTTGAGTCGGACGCGCCCACCCGGGTTCGCTCCTCCCCACGTGCTCTCGCCAACGATCGTCGCTCGGTGCAAAGACTGCAGATCGTAAGCGCACTCTTCCGCGCCTGATCCTGTCCGCTTGCTCGTCAACACATAGACCAGCTTGTCCGGCATCTTCTGGCCCGTGACCTTCACTGTCCAAAACTCCTTCTTTCCCTGACCCCTAAAGGAGATGTCGTTCAAGTGCACCTTGTCGTTGAACAAGTAGCTGCACAGGTACTGGACGCTCTCCGGGTCGCCACCGCCGTTGCGGCGCAAGTCGATGATGAGGGCGTCCGTGTTCTGCAGAAAGGCCATGGCGGCTTGGGCCGGCTTCACGAAATCTTCCTTCTGCATGAACCCACGGACTTCGACGTAGCCGATGTTGCCCGGCAAGCGTTGGACAGATTCAAATCCGCCGTTCAGAAGCTGGTCTTCCCGATGCATGGCCTTGATCTCGTCGGCGCTCGGCTGCTCATTGTCCTTTCGCACCGGCAGCAGCTCTTCGCTGTATCCAACGTGCAGATGGGCGTCATGGCAGATCGCCCGCATGTCTTCGGTCAGCTTCTTGGCCATATCGTCGCCGGTCTGAATGGAGTCGTACTCACCCTTTGACTCGCGCGCGGCAAGGTCGTCATCGACCTTTGCGGCGAGGTCCTGGAAGAAGTAAAAGCTCTTCATGTCTTTGCTCAAAGAGTCCAAGGTGGACTTCTTGAGTTCCGGTGACAAGGCTCCCTCGTTTCTAAAACCCGCCAGGCCAGGCAGGGCAACCGCCAAAAAGACGGGCGCGATCGCGTATCTAAAAGTCGTGTTTCTCATCTCTTTTCCTCTCTGTCTGTCGTCAATCCGCGCACCAGGAGCCGCGCCATTCGCCGCAACTTGCACTCGATTTCGTCGATCTGCCCCAGCTCTCGAACGCTAAGGCTATAGGGCAGGTAGGCGTTCGTGGCGAACAGTAGGTCTCGGGCGGTCTCGTTGGCGTCGTCGAATCCAAACTCGCCCGCCACCATGCCTTCCTGCAGCACGTCCGCCAAGATCGCCTGCTCCACTTCAAACTGCGTCTGTCGACGTGCCAAATAGGCAGGGCGTACCGCTTCAAATAGCTCGTCCAGGCTTTGTCGGTATTCGGCAATTGCCCGCACGCGCGTCATCACCCGCTCCACAAGCATCCGTTCTAGCCGTTCCTTCGGATCGCTGCTCTCCGCGGCAATCCCGCGCATCTGCGCCTCCGCCGTCTGCACTACGCGGCCAATCGAAGAAAGGCCGACCTCTTCCTTGCTGGGGAAGTAAAGGTAGATGGTCCTCTTGCTGATCCCCGCTTCACGGGCCAAGTCGTCCATGGTCGTCTTCCGATACCCAAATCGAGCCATGAGCGCATCCATGGCATCCAGGATCGACTCCTTCGTGTCGGGCTTTGTCGCAACTGACTGCACATCTCTATTATATGCACGATTTCACGGTTTTAGTTTCCTATGCACAAAAGACCTATTCGATCTCGGAACTCGGAACTCGGAATTAGGGCTGGCGAGGCACCAGCTCTCTGCGTACCTCTGCGCCTCTGCGTCAAATCCGAAACTATTGAGGCCAGAACTCAACAACCTTGATGATCCTTGGGGGAAACACCGTAATCCAGCAATTCCACAACACGCAACATGGCATCGAGCGTCCGATCAGGTGTTATAAACTGAGTAACGGACGCTTCACAGTGTCTGGCCGCTCCGTTTCAGACATCGGGAGGATCAATGAAGGGATTACGACTGCTTACCATCATCGCCATCGGAGGCGCCTTTGCCTTCGCGTCCGCCGCCGAGAAGATGCCGTCATGGCTCATCGGCAAGTTCAAGGGCCATAGCGCCTACCTGCAAGCCGACTTCTTGATGAACGTCGACTCCAACGGCATAATCATCGTCAACACGATCACCAAGAACGGCCATGATGGCCACTTCTCCGGCAAATTCCATGGCCAGGTCCTGGATATCGGCAAGAAGGTCTACCGCTATTCGCAATCCGCCGACGGAGTTAAGATCCGAAACATCTGGCACAGCGTCGACCAGGTTGATTTGAAGCGGATGCAATGACCTTTTTGATTGCTTGATTTTTGAATGCCGATTGCTCGATTGGGTTACGCTCCAAGTGCCGAGCAACCGGCATTCATGCGTATAACCGGCACTCCCTCCAATGCTGCGCCGTTGATCTGAATGTGAGATGTAAGTCCGTGAACGACTTGTCGAGACGCGTGGCGATTGTCCTTTTTCCCTTAGGAGCAGCCTTGATGACCTGGGGCATCTGCAACGCGCGCCAAGACCCTCTTCAGCCTTACCGCCACGAGTTCAGCCCACTAGTGTCCGTCGGAGAACCGCCCGTCTCCGACCACACCGAGGAGCTATTCAACGATGACGCCAAGCTTGCCGATTGGGTGAGAGTGCGGAATGAGTTGCTGAGGGACCCAGAGTTCTCTAGCTGGAAGGTTGAGGGAGACCTATCGCGTGTCCCGCTCAAGAATGGCGACGGACAAAGCCATCTCTTAACGTTGGAGAGACCAGGAAGCAAAGAATTCCTCACGCTCCAATACCCGGGCTCCAACGACGGATTAGAGTTGATTTACACACGGCCATTCAGAGGGTTAGAAAAAGACATCGCCTTTTTCCGGGGCGACCGGTAGATTGTTTGATTCGGGATTCGGGATTCGACTCTGACGAAGCGTGGCGCATCTTGCAACGCTTGCATCCCCAATCGAGCGATCGGCAATCAAGAGCCGAGCAATATAGCTTGCGGAACGCGCCCCCATCCCCCTGCGGGTACTTCCCCCACACGTGGGGGAAGATTTTCGCATCCTGCATCTTGCATCCCAATCGAGCAATCGGCAATCGAGCAATCAAGCAATCTAAAATGTCCCCATGCCTCTCACCCACCTATCCTGCTTCCTCTGCGGCAGGACCTACGACTGGCGACAACTGATCAACACGTGCGAGTGCGGCAAGCCGCTTAAGGCCGAATACGATCTGTCGCCGCAGACGCTCTGCAAAGAGGCACTTAAGGATCGCGAGCCGACCCTCTGGCGCTACCGGGAAGTCCTGCCGCCTTGCGAGCCGATCACCCTCGGTGAGGGCCTCACTCCGCTCCAACACGCCCCGCGGCTTGGCCAGAACTGGTACGTCAAAGACGAGGGACTGAACCCCACGGCCAGTTTCAAAGCCCGAGGCATGACCACGGCCGTCTCCATGGCCAAGCACCTCGGCGTCCAAAAGCTCGCGGTCCCCAGTGCGGGCAACGCGGCTGGCGCGATGTCTGCCTACGCGGCCAAAGCCGGCATGGAGGCTCATGTCTTTATGCCGAGCGACACGCCCCAAGCCTGCATCCTCGAGTGCCAGATCCTCGGCGCCCACGTCACCCTTATCGACGGCCTCATTACCGACTGCGCGGCAGAAGTGGGTCGCCGCAAAGCAGCGGAAGGCTGGTTTGACCTCAGCACCCTCAAAGAGCCCTACCGCGCGGAGGGCAAGAAGACGATGGGATACGAGGTTGCCGAGCAGATGGACTGGCATCTCCCCGACGCCATCATCTATCCAACGGGCGGGGGCACCGGCCTCGTTGGCATGTGGAAAGCGTTCGATGAGATGGAGCGGATGGGCTGGATCGATTCCAAGCGCCCCAAGATGATCTCGGTCCAGGCGGAAGGCTGCGCGCCGATCGTCACGGCGTTCAACAAGGGCGAGCGCTTCGCGGAGGAGTTTCCGAACGCGCACACAGCCGCCTCCGGCCTCCGCGTCCCCCGCGCCATCGCCGACTTCGTCATGCTCGATTTAATTCGAGCCTCTAGCGGAACCGCCATAGCGGTCCCCGATGATGAGATGATCGCTGCAGCGAAAGAACTGTCCGCCATCACTGGCATCTTTGCCGCCCCCGAAGGGGGCGCGACCCTCGCGGCCGCCCGCAGGCTTATCGAGTCTGGGTTTTTGAAACCGGACGAAACGGTGGTGCTCTTTAACACCGGTTCTGGGTTGAAGTATTTGGAAGCGCTTGCGTAGTTTGGCAGTGCCCGAATTGATTCGCGCTTTGTGAACGATTGCCCGGAGAAACCTCAACCCAGTAGGGTGGGTTGAGGGATGGGAAATTCATTCGCGCCTTACGAGACGAGTCGCCCGGTGGACCCTCAACCCGGTAGGTGTGCAGCGCCAACACATGGTATCCACCTGCGCCAACACATGGTATCCACCCGGGATGGGGTGGATGGGATGCCTTTTGTGAGCGCGAGTGCAATGGACAGTAGACGCTGGTTGGTGGAGGCG
>JANYLD010000306.1 GCA_025363835.1 Armatimonadota bacterium | reverse complement strand
ATGCCAAGAAAAGGTGCAGCACCCAAAAGAATCATCCTTCCGGATCCCGTTTACGGCTCCGAGTTGATGCAGCGATTTATCAACCGAATGATGCTCGACGGCAAGAAGACGGTTGCCGAGAAGATCTTCTACGGCGCCATGTCGATGGTCGAAGAGCGAGGCCAAGCGCCCGCCCTCGAGATCTTCGAGAAGGCGATGCAGAACGTCATGCCCGCGGTCGAAGTTCGACCCCGGCGTGTCGGCGGCCAGACCTACCAGGTCCCCATGGACGTCCGCCCTGATCGCCGACGAACTCTGGCCCTCCGCTGGATGATCGGAAACGCGCGTAAGCGAAGCGGAAAGTCGATGACCGACAGGCTGGCGGGAGAGATCCTGGACGCCGCCAACGGCACCGGTGCAGCGGTCAAAAAGCGCGAAGATACCCACCGAATGGCGGATGCCAATAAGGCTTTCGCACACTACAGATTCTAAGGAGAAAGCGGATGACTTTTACAGACCGAGTTTATATCTGGGCCAATTTGATTACCGCCTTCGTCAGGGCGGCGAGCTATTTGGCCGTTTGCGTTTCATCAGCAATTATCGAGTTGGACAAGGCGCGCCCCTACGTCGAGGAAGCTTGGTCCATTATCAAGAATTGGTGGATGAGCATAAAGTCTTGGTGTGTCTCCCGGAGAACGTCCAATGCGATGAGTGGAGTCGCCTCGCAGTACTGATATAGATATGCCCCGTAGTCACCCACTAGAATTGGTAAGGAACATCGGAATTGCCGCTCACATCGACGCGGGCAAGACCACCACGACCGAACGTATCCTCTATTACACCGGTAAGACCCACAAAATGGGAGAGGTCCACGAGGGCGCGGCCACGATGGACTGGATGGAGCAAGAGCAGGAGCGAGGAATTACCATTACCTCGGCTGCCACGAGCTGCTTCTGGTCTGGTTCCAAGAAGGATAAGGCCGAGCACAAGATCAACATCATCGACACACCGGGGCACGTAGACTTCACCGTCGAAGTCGAGCGGTCCCTGCGTGTCCTTGATGGCTGTGTCGCTGTGTTCTGCGCGGTCGGTGGAGTCCAACCCCAGTCCGAAACGGTCTGGCGACAAGCCAACAAGTACGGCGTACCCCGAATCGTCTACGTCAACAAAATGGACCGCCTTGGCGCGGACTTCTTCAGCGTGGTCGGCCGGGTCAAAGAGCGCTTGGGCGCGAACATCGCTCCGATCCAGATCCCGATCGGCGCCGAATCGCTGTACAAGGGCTATGTCGACCTCATCAACATGAAGGCGACGCTCTACACGTCCGACGACGGCAAGGAATACGAAGAAGTTGAAATCCCCGCCGACCTGCGCGAAACCGCCGCTCTTTGGCGCGAAAAGATGATCGAATCGATCGCCGATTTTGACGATTCGATCATGGAACGGTTCCTCGAAGGCAAAGAGATTAAAGAGCAGGAAATTCGCGACGCGATCCGCAAGGGCACCGTCGCCAACAAATTCGTGCCCGCGATTTCAGGCTCCTCCTTTAAGAACAAGGGAGTGCAGGCCATGATCGACGCGGTTATCGATTACCTCCCGTCGCCGCTCGATGTTGGATCGGTCACCGGAATCGACCCTCGATCCGAAGAGTCTGTACAAAGAGGACCGGACGATAAGGCTCCGTTCTCCGCGCTTGCTTTCAAGGTCATGAGCGATAAATATGTCGGTCGTCTCACCTTCCTGCGCGTTTACTCCGGCCTTCTAAAGAAGGGAAGTGCGGTCGCCATCACGTACCGCGATCCGCAGACCAACGATTTCCGAACGAGAACCGAGCGAGTAGGCCGAATCCTTGAGATGCACGCCAACAGCCGAAACGACATTGACGAGGTGTACGCCGGTGAGATCGTGGGCGTCATTGGCCTGGGCGACGTCAACACCGGACACACGGTTTGCGATCCTAACAATTTAGTCGCCCTCGAGAGCATCAAGTTCCCCGAGCCGGTTATCCAGATTGCGGTTGAACCGAAGTCCAAGGCTGACCAAGAGAAGCTGGGCACATCGCTGCACCGTCTCGCTCAGGAAGACCCGACGTTTAGAGTCTTTACCGATCCCGAATCCGGCCAGACGATCATCTCCGGCATGGGCGAACTCCACCTCGAAATCATCGTGGACCGCCTCAACCGCGAGTTCGGCGTCCAGGCGAACCAGGGCAAGCCTCAGGTTGCTTATCGAGAGACGGTTCGCACCAAGGTCAAGGCCGAGGGGCGATTCATCCGGCAAACCGGCGGTTCCGGCCAATATGGCCACTGCTGGATCGAGATGGAGCCTCAGCCTTCCGGCACCGGATTCGCGTTCGTGAACAAGCTTGTGGGTGGATCGATTCCGAAGGAATACGTTCCCGCCATTGAAAAGGGCGTTCGGGAAGGTCTTCTTTCCGGTGTCCTCGCCGGTTATCCGGTCGTTGACGTAAAAGTCACGGTCGTCGATGGCAGCTACCACGAGGTGGACTCAAACGAAAACGCGTTTAAGCAGGCCGGCGTGATCGCCTTCCGAGAAGCCATGAAAAAGGCTAATCCGGTGATCAAAGAGCCGATCATGCACGTCGAGGTCACAACGCCCGAACAGAATGTGGGCGACGTGGTCGGCGACATCAACTCACGCCGCGGACGAATTGAGGGTATGGAACAAGGCCCCGGAGGCGTTACGATCGTGAACGCACACGTACCGCTTTCTGAGATGTTCGGCTACGTCACAACTCTGCGCTCCCTAACCCAGGGCCGGGCGCAGCCCGCGGTGACTCCGTCGCACTATGAGGAAGTCCCGGCAAACATCGCAAACGAGATAGTCGCAAAGGCCCAGGGTGGCCGATAAAGGAAGGAGTAGGAAACATAAATGGCACGAGCTAAATTCGAGAGGAAGAAGCCGCACGTCAACATCGGCACCATCGGCCACGTTGACCACGGCAAGACCACGCTGACGTCAGCGATTACGGGCGCCTTGGCGCTCAAGGGCTTTGCGAAGAAGATCAAGTACGACGAGATCGACAACGCCCCTGAAGAGAAGGCGCGAGGCATCACGATCAACATCTCGCACCAGGAGTACGAGACGGATACGCGACACTACGCGCACGTCGACTGCCCTGGTCACGCAGACTTTATCAAGAACATGATCACCGGCGCGGCCCAGATGGACGGCGCGATCCTGGTCGTGTCCGCAACGGACGGCCCGATGCCCCAGACGAGAGAGCACATTCTGCTCGCCCGCCAAGTTGGCGTGCCTTACATCGTGGTCTTCATCAATAAGGTGGACCAGGTGGACGACGAAGAGCTGATCGAGCTCGTCGAGATGGAGATTCGAGACCTGCTGAGCAAGTACGGATTCCCCGGCGACGACACCCCGATCATCAAGGGTTCGGCCCTCCTGGCTATGGAAGCCCTCGAAGGCGGTCTGAACAACATCGAGGATCCGAAGCTCAAGCCGATTTACGACTTGATGGCTGCCGTGGACTCTTTCATCCCGACTCCTGAGCGCGACAAGGACAAGCCGTTCTTGATGGCTGTCGAGGACGTCTTCACGATCACCGGTCGAGGCACCGTTGCCACCGGCCGTGTCGAGCGCGGCCAGCTCAAGTCGATGGAGGAAGTTGAAATTGTCGGTCTGTCGGAGGCTCCTAAGAAGACGGTCGTCACCGGCGTCGAGATGTTCCGAAAGACTCTTGACTACTGCGAAGCGGGCGACAACGTCGGCCTTCTCCTTCGTGGTGTTGAGCGAACGTCGATTGAGCGCGGCCAGGTTATTGCCAAGCCCGGCTCAATCAAGCCCCACCGTAAGTTCGAAGCTGAGGTTTACGTTCTGTCAAAGGACGAAGGCGGCCGTCACACGCCCTTCGTCACCGGCTACCGGCCGCAGTTCTTCTTCCGCACGACTGACGTGACAGGAACGCTGAACCTCCCGACCGGTGTCGAGATGGTCATGCCCGGAGACAACATTACGATGAATATCGAGTTGATCGAAGGAAAACCCGTC
>JANYLD010000278.1 GCA_025363835.1 Armatimonadota bacterium | reverse complement strand
GCACCAGCGGCATGAAGGTCATCCCCAATGGCGGCCTCAACCTCTCTATTCTCGATGGCTGGTGGGATGAAGGCTTCGACCCAAGCCTCGGCTGGGCGATCGGAGACCGCTCCGAACCCTACGACGAAGGCCAACAAGACTGGATGGACAGCAAGTCCCTCTACGCCCTTCTAGAGAACGAAATCGCTCCCCGCTTCTACCACCGGGTCGACAACGGCCTCCCCATTGCGTGGCTCCAAATGGTCAAGGCCAGCATCAAAACCCTCGCCCCTCAGTTCTCAACCAGCCGGATGGTTGCCGACTACGCAACCAAGTTCTATATGCCCGCCGCACAAGGCTTCACAACACTCCAAGCGGACTCCCTCAAAGCCGCCCAGGAGGCAATGGCCTACAAGAAGAGAGTCGTCGCCGAGTGGGGCAACGTCCGCATCGACAACGTCACTCACAGCGACGGAAAAATTCAAACCGTTGGAGACGAACTCTGCTTCTCCGCCGACGTAGCCCTGGGCGCCCTCACCCCAGAAGACGTCCTCGTCGAAGCCGTGGTAGGAAAAATCGGGCCCAACCGGGACCTCATAGACACCCGCGCCATTCCCATGACCTACGCCGGCCTCAACAACAACGCCCACAAATTCGAAACCAAAATCAAATGTGAATTTCCCGGCTACCGAGGCTACACCGTCAGAGTGCTACCGAAGAACGAAGCTATCGTAGTTGCCCACGAGCTACCGCTCGTTAGATGGGAGTGAATCTCGGTAAATAGTAAATGGTAAATGGTATATGGTAAATGGCCGGAGACCGGAACCACTTACTATTTACCATTTACTACTTACCGGCCCAACAGCGAGCCGCTAGGAGCTAAACGGGCAAAGCCCTAAAAGCTCTTAGGCTTGCCGCCGCCGTAGCCACCGCCGCCGCCCTTGCCGCCGCGGCCGCCGCGATCGCCACCGCGACCACCACCACCACCGCCGCCGTAGCCACCGCGATCTCCGCCGCCACCGCCACCACCATAGCCGCCGCGATCACCACCGCCGCCGCCATAGCCTCCGCGGTCACCGCCGCCGCCGCCGTAGCCGCCACCACCGCCGCCCGCAGGTCGAGCTTCTCGTGGCCGCGCCTCGTTAACGGTCAGCTTTCGGCCGGACATCTCCGCATCGTGCTTGTCTGCAATCGCGGAGTCCATCATGTCGGCGTCAACATCGACGAAGCCAAAGCCCCGTCCTTCAACAATTCGTGCTCGACTCGGCTGGTATGCCGAGAAGAAGGTCATGAGGTCATCCTCACTGGACGAGTAGGGAAGATTTCCCACATAGAGCGTTTTCGTTGCCATAGATTCCTTGCCTGAGAACGGACACACAGGCCTTTCATTTCGTAACCGATTCCTCCAGCTCGCTCGACGTGGATATCCCCGAAAGCTTATGCCGCGGCTCGAATACGTTCCGTTGAAGCTGCCAGGATACCAGCACGAGCGGCAGTTCCTGGGAACCTTGGCCCCTTGACTGTATCCACCGGCCCTGTGTTCCGTATGTTTTCCACAAGATGAAAGTTTTCGTACCCGAGTTAATAGACGGCTTTTGGATGTGGGGTGTGGGCTGTGTGCTGTGGGCTGTTGGCTGTGGGCTCTTGGCTCTGGGCTCTGGCCTCTTGGCTCTAGGCTCCAATTCCATGGCTCACAGCCCACAGCTCACAGCCAACAGCACACAGCGCCAGCTCCGTTGAGCCTGAGAGCCAGCCTCCCAAACCGTTACCCTCAGGTTATGCGCTATCTAACGCAAGGGACGGGATTGCGCCTGGTAATTGTAATAGCTCATGGTAATGCCATGGCGCAATTCCTCCTTCTCGCTCTCGCAAGTCTCACTCTCGGTCAACAACCTCAAACACCGGTGGAAGCGCCGCAGCCTTTTGTAAACAAGCAGGACATAGCGGACACGATCCGCCTTGCCGCAACCCCCAAAATTGACGGCGTCATCGACCCCGAAGAATGGGATCCCTTGTACCAATCCGGAGGTCTCGACAGCTACTTCGAGTGGGAGCCAAGCAAGCTTTACGTAGCCGCCAAGGCGCCCGTCGGCGATGAGGTCGTCTTCAGCTTTGATCTCAAGGGCAACGGCTGGTTGGTGGGACGAGACAACCTGGAGGTCCGGCTCAAGAGAACCGAATCGGGCGTGCAAGTTCGAGGACGAGTCCTTGACGCGGACAACAAATCGGGCCCCAAGTGGATCGATATGCCCGGCATCGCCACCGCCTCAATGGCAGCTTCTACAATCTCACCGGACGGTAAGACGTGGACCGTTGAAGCCGCACTAATCGACCCCGGCACCGGCTACTTCCCGGACAGCCCCGGCGGTCTCAGCGCCCGAGTGGATGCAGTCCCTGAGGACAGTGCGGAAACAGCATCCTATGTCCCCCGCCTCGTCACTCCCCTCCACTTCGCGTACAAGCGCGCAACCGGCCTTCCGGGCGGGGTCTACTGGGAGCCTCAGCACGAGGGCCAATACGTCGTTCCTGGAGACACCCTGCGCCTGCGCTACACGTTCAAGGGGGATAACGCAGCCGGCCTCACCAGAATTGCCATGAGGTCCGAGGGCTATGCCAAGGACAGCACCAGCGCGCTAGAACTCCCTTTCCCCAGGTTCGACAGTAAGAACCGGGCCTTTGTGGACTACAACTCCAAAATCGCCCCCGATGCATCGGTCGGCTACCGCATCGCCCGCGCTGTAATCACGTCCAAAGACGGAGGCACAGCCATGGGCCAAGCCAGCTACCGCGTGGCGTCGCCAATGGACATCGAGCTTGTCCCCCAAGAGGTCAAGCGAAATATAAACCCGAACTTTGTCAAGGTCACCGTTTATCTGAGGTCGAACTCGAGCGACAAGATGCGAGGCAGCTTGCATCTGACCCCGCCCACTGGCTTCGCCGTCATCAGCGGGAACGACTCTGACTTTGTCCTCTATCACATGGGCGCGGCCAGGAAAGTGGTCCAACTAAGCATCCCGGCCAGCGCAGTTGGAACCTTCGCTGTAAACCTCACCGCCAAAGTCGGCCATGAGACGTATCACGAGACCGGCTATCTTACGATTCAGTATTGAAGGGAAGGGTATTGGGTGTTAGGTATTGGGTATTAGGCTCGGATCAAATTCCGAGTTCCGAGCTCCGAGTTCCGAGCTACCCCAATACCTAACACCCCATACCCAATACCCTCCCAATCACCCCGGCAACCGCATCAAAGCCACATGGGCCGGCCCCTTGCGGCGAGGCTTGATCTCAACTCGATAAGGGTCATCAAAGAACCGCACTTCCACAGATTGGGGCAATTCTCGCAAGTTCCAAACATCCCGTATCACTCCTTCCAAGATTGCCTTCACCAACACTTGCTGGTCCGCGTTCATCTCCTCCGTCAGCAACTCCGCAAGCCCTACTTTTACCAAGCCTCTTGTCTCCGCAAACCCTCCGGCAGGGGAGCGTTTCCAGATCACCTGACTCTGTAGGTCTGGGCTATCCGAGTCAACCTGGTCGAGCAGAGTCCCAAATTCCTCAGCCGTGTAAAGCTTTTCGGCGACCACGTCGTAGATCACCTTGCCGTCGCCCAGGGCGGCGATGGCAGCGGCTGCATGAGCCACAAAGCGCAGATGGCACAGGTTGTTTAACGGCTCTTCGGAGATGAAGCGCACTTTCACGAAGCACTGAGAATCCGCCAACCCTTCCAGCCGCTCCTGGGTTGGTTCTACATGCTCTTCAAACAGGTCCGGCCGAAAGACATGGGCATTGCGAGCCCGCAACACGAGAGCCATGTGCAGTCGCACATCGGAGAAGATCAAAGCCTCTTCTTTCCCGATCGCAAACTTGCCGCCGGGCCGGTGCGGGTTCCCGTACATCATGCGGTCCATGATCTTCTCTTGGGAGGGCATCTCCACCCCGGGCAAGTAAACCCAGAACTCCACGTGCGCAAAATAGGGACGGCTGCGCGCTCGTTTCAAAAGAGAGGCCGGAATGCCGCCCAAAAATGCCGCCCCTGAGATCAAACTGGTGGCGACTAAGGCAATAGAAGAAGCCATAGAAGCTCTAGGGTCCTTCTCCGCTGATCCAGCGGAGCGCGATTCTATTTTCCTCGTCCGATAACATCGAAAAGCAGACTTCACAAAGTCCGGATTCATTGACCCCCGCCCTCCGGCAGAGAAGGCAAGAGTTGATTCGGCGCGCAGTCATAACGATCCGGCGCTGTGTTAGTGCCCAGAGCAGCTCATCTCGCCGAATGCCTTCCGAATTGAGCCGATCGTCCACCGCTTAGATTCTACTGCCCAGATCCCGGATAGAACCCAAGAGAAGTAAGAACTCCTACCGCCATCATGCTCACACCCGCGGGATTCATGTGCACGCCATCAGTGGTCAAAGCAAAATCCTGGTTCGCATTCCGGCCTGCGGCCAGAGTTTGCCAAAACAAGTCGTTCATCGGGCAGTAAGCCAATTCGTAACGGTCTGCCAAGCGTTCCATGCTCTGCACGTAGTCTCCCAACATCACATTCTCGCGCCCAGTTCTAACATCCCCGATCGGAGTCGGCGCGATGAGAAGAATCCGCACCTTCGCGTCTAGCAGCTGCCGAACCATGTCCTCCAGATCGCTACGAAAAGAGTCCAGAGGATTGCCAGTCTCCTTGTCGTATGCCGGTCGTGGACGTTCCAAGTCGAAGTGGTAGAACCCGTGCCAGACATCGTTCACGCCAACGCTTATCGAAACCCAGTCCGGATCGTGACTCAGCACATCTCGCCCAAGACGAGACAACACATCCCCGGATTTATTCCCGGAAACCCCCGCGTTCACTACTTTGATTCGGCGTTCAGGAAACCGAGTCCTGATCTCCCGACTGCAAACCGAAACATAACCCCCCGGATCCTCCGTGATCGAGTCCCCCAAACAGACCCAAGTCTGCTCATCCTGAAGCACGAAATCAGAACCCGGATCAGTCATCATCGACCTCCATTTTGGCTAAATCGGCATCAAATAGAAGTGCCAACCGACCGCTCTCCCACCTTCATTCCTCCGCCTTCAAACCTCACCGTCCCAAAAAGCGTTGTGAATGGTTGTGCTCGTTGTGAGTCCGCCCCTGATACGAAGCCGACGGTGTGGTGAAAATTCCGCTTTGTGAGTCTTTGTGGTCCTTGGTGCTCTTTGTGTTTTAATCCCCCGGCCCGAAACGCCGAAACGCCGAAACGCCGAAACGCCGAAACGCCGAAGCGCCGGAACGCCCGTTACACGACTATACAAATCTAACGGCCGCATTCGCATGCTGCTGAACCTGCCACGAATCACAATAATGGACGTACCGCCACCGCCGCGAATCCTGTATATCTATGTAAGGGCTGCATATTTAGGAACCCGTGATCCTCGGAAGCCAAACTAAATGACGGAAGAAGTAGACAACCTAATTCGGCAGGGCAAGTGGGATGAAGCGTTGGTCAAGTGCCAGGCGCTTGTTCAATTGCAGCCTATAAGCCCCAAGCTACATGGCTATTTGGGACTAATCTACGGGCGCAAGAACGACCTCCCCAATGCCGAAGCCGCCTTCCGTAAAGCCATCACCCTTGATCCCAACTTCTGGGAGGCCGGTATCCGCCTCGCCCAAGTCCTCGATCGGATGATGAAATACAAAGAGGGCCTTCAGATTGCTGAGCATTATCTCAAAATGCGCCCCAACGAACCCGCCCTTCAGGCCCTCGTGAACGGCCTCAGAAGGCAAGCCGGGGCGGTTGAAGAAGAGAGCTGGCAGAAGAGCACGAAGGGCGGCTGGCACAACGTAACCCTTTCTCAAGATTAGGGAACTCTGGCGGGATCGCGACCCGTACAGCCCCGAAAGGCAGGCAATATGGGTGCATTAGCGACACTTTCAGAGTCCCAAATAGTCCCCGCGCACACGGCGCCAATCCAGAGCATTGCTTTCGCCGCAACTCCTGACCTCTATGCAACGGGCGACACCCAACGGCATGTCCGGGTTTGGCACCGCGGAAGCATCCTTTTCGACATAAATCTTTCGAGCGCATACGATAAGGTTAAGCCAACCGAACGGATTCGCGGCCTCGCGTTTTCTCCTGCCGGGGAAACGCTTTACACGGCCTGCGGAGACGAACTGCGAGCCTACAGCATGACAACCGGCGAAGCAAGATGGTCCTATAAGCCGCCAAGATACTTCGGTTTCCTCATTATCTCCCCGATGGCGCTCTCCGTGGCAGCCTCCGGAGACATCGCGATGGCCACAGACTCCGGCCGGATGAGCGTCTGGACTCCTGAAGGGGCCATGAAGTCGCACTGGTGGGACAATGACAACCCCCGCCACCTGGCCTTCGTGGATGGGGAGCGCATCATAGGCACCGACAGCTTCACCGTTTGCACCTGGAAGTCGACGATCGGCCGTAAGCAAGATAAGCGCCGTTTGGAAGAACGAGCCTATGGTTTTGCCGCAACACCAGATGGAAAGCGCATCTGTCTCCGCTCCATCCACTCCGTCCAGGTCCTTGACTATGAGTCCCAAGACCTTATCGAGATTTACCCTCTGGACTTCGGACCACCGTTGGTCTCGATTTCAAACGACGGCACACGGGTCGCCGTTGGGGGCTTGACCGACATCTATGTCTACACGATCGGGCGCCAAAACACACAGCGCCTCCACCTAGGCAGCGTCGCACCAAGATCCCTCAGGATTTCGCCCGGTGGAAACTCGGTCGCCGTAGGCTGCGCAGACGGCACTCTTAGATTCTGGGACTTGGACTAAGGAGATGTGCGCTGTCAGCTCTGGCCGTGAGCTGTAAGGGATCATCCTTCGTTCCGCTTCTCCCTCATCCTTCATCCTTCACCTTCCCACTTCCGACCGGATACCCAGAACCCAATACCCAACGCCTTCGCCAAAAGGTATCCTCTTGAATCTTCACGCGCTCGTAGCTCAGTGGATAGAGCATCAGCTTGCGGAGCTGGGGGTCGGAGGTTCGAGTCCTCTCGAGCGCGCCTACTTCAACGTTAAGTCTGGGCAAATGCGCAGACGGGAATGCCCGCTTAATTGCCGAGGCTTAACCGGTAAATTGACTAGGGGAGTATCTGCACGTTTGTGGCAATAGAACTCCTGAGGCCACACCCGAGAACCTCAGGAGAATTGCCATGCTCACGACCCACAAGGCTGGCCGGCTGTGCTTACTAACCGCCACGATTGCAGCTCTGACCGCTAGCGCGTTCGCTCAAGAAATCGCCCCCGGAAGGCTGCTCGTCAAGTTTAAATCAGGAGTCTCAAACGCCCGCGCGGCGGAAATCCAAGCCTCGATTTCAGGAAGGGAAATCAAAAGAATCGACGGCATCGATGTTAGGGTCTTGAAGATTCCGGAAGCCGCTGATCCGCGGGCCATTGCCGCCCGTTTGAAACAGTCCGGTGATGTTGCGTTCGCTGAGCCTGACCACATTGCACATGGCGCACAATCGGCTACGACACCGAACGATCCTTGGTTCCTAAATTGGCAACCGCAACTACGCCAAATCAACTGCCCGGCCGCATGGCAATATACAACCGGCAATTTAAATGTCGTTATCGCCATTATTGACACGGGCGTCAATGGGTCAATTCCCGACCTGTCACCCAAAGTCATGCCGGGTTGGAATGTTATTAACAATAGCAGCGACACCTCGGACGTAAACGGCCACGGGACAAAGGTGGCCGCGGTCGCAGCAGCCGCGTCGAACAATGGAGTGGGAGTTGCCTCCGTGGCATGGAATTGCAAGGTGATGCCAATTCGTGCTGCCGACGCGAATATGGATGCGTATTATTCAGATTTGGCGAACGGCGTCATGTATGCCGCAGACCACGGCGCCCGGATCGTGAATCTCAGCTTTTTGGTTTCGCGAGATTCGACTCTCGAATCGGCGTTGAGCCATCTAATGGCTGGCGGCGGCATAGCATTTTGTGGCGCCGGAAACTACGGAAGCGATACCGGGGAACCTCAAAATCCCTACATCGTGACGGTCTCTGGAACGGGTGCCGACAGCCAATGGTCCCCCAACTCAAATTATGGACAAAACGTCGACATTGCGGCGCCTTACACGGACTACACGGCCGATATGGAAGGTGGCTACACCGCTGTAGGTGGCACCTCCTTCTCAACGCCAATGGTCGCCGGAGCAGCCGCTCTTGTCGTTTCGGTCAACCCGGGACTCACCTCGACACAAATTGAAAAAATCCTCGAGCAATCCGCCACTGACGAGGGCCTAGCTGGGTGGGATCCATACACCGGCTGGGGCCAAGTAAACGTTGGGAAAGCAGTCCAAATGGCCCTCGGAACTACTCCGGTCGACAGCACTCCGCCAACGGTATCTATAACCTCGCCTTCAACGAATGCCCAAGTTAGCGGAATTACAGGCGTTTACCTCTCGGCCTACGACGCTAATGGTGTGGACAGCGCCTATTACTTTGTAGACGGAGTTCAAATTGGCCAAGTCCTTGCCGCCCCGTTCACCTATTCTTGGGACACTACTAAGACCTCTGACGGAACCCACACCCTGACGGTGTTTGCGAGAGATCCCTCCGGAAATACCGGACAAACCTCGGTGTCCGTGACCGTTCGCAACTTCATCGACACGATCGCTCCGACCATAACCATCACATCGCCAACCGCAGGATCCAGACTTAGCAAGACGGTCAACACGACGGTCGTTACGAGCGACAATGTCGGCGTCGTGAGAACTGCAACGTACTTGGATGGCTTGTTGGTCGCCAGTTCGACAACGGCGCCGTTTACCATGCAGTGGAGTGACCGAACTGTAGCCAGCGGCCTCCACACTCTTCAATGCAAGGCCTACGATGCGGCGGGAAATTGTGGAGTCTCCGCGAGCGTTTCGGTCAGAAAGTAAAAAAGGAATGGACGGGGGCATTGCTGCCCCCGTCCTTCGACTTGCCTTGTCTTAGTAAGACGAGACGATAATGATCGGCGTTCCGACCCAGTTTAGGTTGTTGTTGCCGTTATCGAGCGCTTGCTCGAGCGCGGTTTGATGGTCGCGTGCCGCACCCGAAGCACTTGTGTTCGGGTTGGCACAAACCGAAGCGTTTGCTTCGGCCATGAGGTCGCTAAGCTTCGCGATTCCAAGCGAGTTCGATGAGTTGGCGCCTGGCGCAAAGATCAACTGATCGCCCGTCACGAATCCAGCTTCGACGTTAAGTTCCATTGCCGCGAGTTGAGCAGACAGCTGGCAAGCCATGTTGCTTCCGTTGCTGTCGCTCGTAATCCAGGTCGAGAAGTCCTGGAATCCCGCGAGCGGATTGCTTGTGTTGAAGTCGGCGGGAGACCCATCGAGCCTGACGAGACAGAGTGCGTTTAGCATCTGAAGCTCGGGCACAATCGTGCCTCCATCATTCATCGTCGCGTAACCGTTTTGGTTGTGCCAGTACCCCTTTGTGTGGGCGCTGATCGGAACAACCGCGTAGTTGCCGAATACGAGGCCGGTCACCGGCGGGATCGTAAACGTTGAAGAGTACGACCCCGTGCCCCCGTTGATCGTTCCAGGATAGGTGCCTCCCGACGAAGGAACGGTCTGAACCCACGTTGGAGACGACGGGAACACTTCATGGACAACATACGATGTGCCGTCCGGCAACAGCTTGGATTGCCAATTGCCGCCTGAGTCCGTATACAGAGTGCAAACCCCTGTGGACCCGTTCGGTTTCGTATAGTTGACCACGATCTTGAAGCCCTGAATTCCGGGCTCTCCGGTCTCCCTGGTTCCATCATGATTCGTGTCATAGAACTTGGATCCCTGCAGTCGGCCCTGCTGGATGTTCCCAAAGTTCAGGTTCAGCACGTCCGCAAGGGACGAACTGACAGTGATGGGACCAGTGCTCGTCAGAGTGCCCGTTAGGGGGCTGCTCGAAGTGCGCAGCCAAGTGCCGACGAGGGTCTCGGTGAGGCTGTAGGTCGTCCCGTCCGGATAAGGTCCAAACGAGAAGAGGCCGTCGGCACCCGTGGTTCGAGTGTCGTTGATTGACGAGCCGTCAGGCTTGGTGCCCGTGATCGTAATAACGAATCCCTGAACGGGAGATTCGCCGGCATCAAGGACTCCGTTCATATTCTTGTCGTAGAACTTCTGGCCCTTGAGACTAGCAACAAGGACGTTTCCGAAGTCCAAGTTGGTCACTGGCAAGAGGACCGAATCGACCGTGTATGATCCCGAGTAAGCCAAGGTTCCTGTAACGGTCGCTTGGGATGTCTGCTTCCATCCAGCCGGGAAGGTTTCCGACAGGCTGTACTTCGTTCCATCCGGATACGGACCGAACGAGAATGCCCCGCTCGAGTTTGTGATCTTCGTCTCAGGCGTCGGCGTCGTGCCGTCCGGCAGCGTTACAGTGATCGTGATCGAGAAGCCGGGAACATACGGCTCCCCCGTATCGTGCTGGCCATTCAAGTTCTTGTCATAGAACTTGTGGCCGCTCAACGGGGCAGTTAGGATGTTTCCGAAGTCCTGATCGGTCACATCTCCCAGTGTCGTGCTCGTGGTGTAGGGGCCGGTGGCTGTTAACGTGCCGGTTAGAGGGCTCGTTGTTGTCTGCTTCCAGCCGGCTGGCAGGGTTTCCGTTAGGCTGTACGTCGTTCCATCCGGATAAGGCCCGAACGAGTAGAAGCCGGTCGCGTCAGTCGTTCGAGTATCGGTGAACGGCGGTGAGCCGTCAGGCAATTGTCCGTTGATCGTGATCGTAAACCCTTGAACTCCGGGCTCACCGGAATCCTTCTTGCCGTTCATGTTCTTGTCATAGAACTTATAGCCGCTGATGCTAGCCTTCAGGATATTTCCGAAATTAAGATCTGGTACTTCGGCCTGATTGTAAGCAACTGTGAAAGGACCGCTACCAAGAATGATGCTGCCCGCGTAAAGGTTGCCTGGAGGTCCCGTTTGTTTCCAATTTGCTCCACCTTGGATCTCCGCAATGGAGTAGGAAGAACCGATCGGCAACATAACTCCATACGCGCCATTGACGCCCGTATGTAGATGAAGGGTCTGCGGAGGCGTCCCGTCCGGATACGTGACGACTGCGTCAATCGGCCAGTTGGCGATTGTCGACTCCCCTGAGTCGAGTTTGCCGTTCAGGTTCGTGTCGTAGAACTTGACGCCGCTAACGTTAACTTGCTCCGTGTTGCCAAAGTTCACGCCATTGACGTCGTGATCTGTAATAGTGCCGCTGTATCCACCAGGCGGGTCGTTTATCGTGCCCGGCGCAGTCTGGATCCACTTGTTGCTCGCGGAAGAACTGTAGTGCGAATCCGGTGGAAGGATTTCTGTGACGGTGTACGTAGTGCCCGAGGGATACTGTTGGGTTGACCAGAAGCCGGTCGAATCGGTCGTTAGGTAGACCGTCCCACTGCTAGCGCCCCCAAGAACGACCTTAATGACGAATCCACCTATCGGCAATTCGTTGCTGTCCATCACGCCGTTCATGTTCACATCGAAGAACTTGGTGCCTGATAGAGCCCCAACCCCGTGGGTCTTTGGAGGCTTGACTTTGAAGTTATCCGTCTTAGACCACCGATGCGCGAAGTCGATGTGTAAGCCATCGGTCGCCACACTACTGTAAGTCGTCGTATTTGTGTAGTTCTTGCCAGGACCAGGATCGCTGTCTTCGCGATAGAGGATCAGCCAAGCCTTGTATTCACCTCCCGTGTTGGTCGTGGGATTAAACGGATAAAGCTGGACGCCCAAGCCTCCGTTCGGTGACGGGGCTGAAGCTTCGGGATGTGGGGTTATCGTGACCCCTCCAGGCATATGGTTTCCTGGCGCGCCGGAGAAGTCGGACCTTCCTTCAAACCGGCCGTTGTTCACGACGATGAAGCGATCGGTCGCCTTCGTCGTCGAAAGCAGATCGTGACCGTTCGGGTTCGTAACCTGGAAAAAGTAGATGCCGTCTTGAAGCGCAGCACCGTTAACGTTCTGGGGGCCGCCGTTCAAGTAAACGTTTCTGATATCGTTGTACAGATTGGCGTTAACGGTTGCGCCATTGGGCAACGTCGTAAAGATTGCTCCGTGGAGCTGGGCTTGTGCAGCGCCAGCGGCCAAAGCAAAAAGGGTCAGCGCCAGGAGCTTCTTTAGCCCCTGGCCCAAAAGTGAGCCACACATATTGATTTCTCCTTTAACGCCCGGGATCGGTGTCTATGAAATCCAGGGTTTTGGTCTCCCCGAATTTAGCCGTATGTGTCCTTGACGTTCCCCATATATATCACAAGTACTAATATATTGCAAAGGATTCTTTTTGTCTACTAAATGGGTAGAGTACATGAAAGTACAAGTATCAATAGGCAAAACCTGCCGATACGTTGCAATTAACCGGCATTTGCACTAGTCCTTAAAATAGCTTTCCCAGCTGCAAGATGAGCGAAACCTAGGAAACTGACCCCGCAACCCTGAAGCAAGAGAAGTTCGGAGCCAATAACTAGATTAAAGCCCTCTGTAAAATTGCGGAGTAAGACTCGCAATGCCACTTAGTCCGTCTCTAGGGGTAAGGTGGCATAAGGGGGCTATGGACGGCTTCAGGAGCTTCAGGATGAATTGGAAAGGTGTAGGTTTCGTCGCGTCGACGGTGGTGATGTTGGGAGTTGCCAATCTCTCGCTTGCCGTTGACGGCAGAGCCAAACACGCTCCCGCCGCCAAGCCGCTGCCTACCATCGCTTTTAGCTCTCCAGCCGATGAGTCCAACGTCAGCGCGACCGTTCCCGTGCGTGCCGTTGCTACCCAAGTCGACAAAGTCCATTCGGTCACCTTCTATGTGGACGGCGTCCAACTGGCCAATACCAAGGGCCCGGGGGGCTCGTTTAAGTGGGACACGACCAAGGTCGGCGACGGTTGGCACACGCTTTCCGCAGTTGGCAAGGACGCCAACGGCAAGTCCACCGAAGCCCAGGTCGCCGTCATGGTCCACAACTTCGTAGACAAGAGCGCGCCGAAGATCGCGATCACGTGGCCGACCGACGGAAACCCGAAATCTGGCTGGCTGACCACCCGAGTCCACGCCGTCGACAATATCGCCGTAACTTCCGTGGAGACCTACATCGACGGCAAGTTGGCAGCGACCAGCAGCACCGCACCGTTCGACACGAAGTGGAACTGGAACAAACTAACTAAGGGCCCCCACACCATCCAGTGCAAAGCCTACGATGCCGCCGGCAACACCGCCATTTCGCCTAGCTATAGCATCTCAAAGTAAGCCTGATTGTAAGCAGAGCCCTATGGAGTGCGGTGTCTTTAGCGCCGCTTTCCCCGAGGGCTTTAGCCCGACGAGTTTGATCGTGCTAGAGGCCAGCGCAGCATTCCAAACTTTAGCCATGTTGTCGGGCTAAAGCCCTCGGCTAAAGCGGCGCTAAAGAC
>JANYLD010000262.1 GCA_025363835.1 Armatimonadota bacterium | reverse complement strand
TTGGTTTCAGTCGCTTCCGACGGCGTTAATCGATAACTCCGCCACACCCCATCAGGAAGTGAGAATTGGCGTTCAAACCGCCATCTATGCACGGCCTTGGGGCGGGCCCCCGATGAGGGTGATCATCCGGAGCCGGCGGGTGCCCCGGGACGATTCCTATATCCAGATTTACGTGATACGAAGTTTCCTGGAAGAAGTAGAAACGAACTGTACCAAAGCGGCCATTATAATGAAAGATTCGCCTATAGTTGGCTTGCGCTCGGATGAATGCGCATCGGACAAATAAGATTGTGCAAGACACCCGCTTTGCCTGCCAAGGATGCACTGACAAACTTAGCGGGCGTGCGGCCATCTGGTTGTTCCCTCGAGAATGACGTAAGTTTTTAGGCCAGGCCTCTTACGACATAGAAATGAGGGCGGAAAGCAGGCGAACTGTAATTCGTGAAGTTAAATCAAGTGGTTGTCAGTGCAGGTTCTAAAAAGGCTTAACGCGCCTTCGGGTTACTTGCGCTTCATTTCAGTAAAGGAGAAATGTAATGCCAAACGAAAATGACGACAAGCGTGGTTTCGCCTCGATGGAGGACCAGAAGCAAAAGGAGATAGCATCTAAAGGTGGTAAGGCCTCTCATGGCGGCAACACCCAAGGTAATCAAGGTGGTCAGGGCAACAATAGCCAGCGCGGGGGCGAAGGCGAGGGCGACGGCCGTGGTTGGCATGGCGACCCTCAAGGCCATGCAGAAGCTGGAAGGAAAGGGGGCGAGGCCGTCAGCCAAGACCGCGAGCACATGGCGGAAATTGGAAGGAAGGGCGGCGAGACGGTCGCTGAGGAGCGTGGCCCCGAGTTTTACTCGGAGATAGGAAGAAAGGGAGGGGAAGAGGTCAGCAAAGACCGAGAGCACATGTCTGAGATCGGCAAGAAAGGGGGCGAATCGCGCGGTAACGACCGCTAAGCTTCTTCACCGCATTCCATCAGGGCTCTCGTTGCTTGTCAACAGGAGCCCATCACCATTCCCCAGAGCCGCCTCAGGAACCTAAGCAGATGTCGCAGAGTCCGCCCTTTGTCGGCGGTGTAGTTAGCCGCGTAGATTTGTGAGGAGTTGAGTTAGTGGGACGCAACACGGACATTGAAGAGAAGTCGGGGAAGGCAAAGATGAACCTTCCGGCGCAGCATCAGGAGCACCAGCCAGGGCTGGAGACAGAAATGGTGCCGGCGCCTATCTCCGAGGAACTCGGCCAGAAGGGGAGCGACAAGCTACGAGGAAAGTCGGCTTTAATCACCGGCGGAGACAGTGGGATCGGCCGCGCGGTTGCGATCGCTTTTGCTCGGGAAGGCGCCGACGTCGCAGTCGTCTATTTGAACGAGCATCAAGACGCCGAAGATACGAAGAAGATGGTTGAGCGGCACGATCGCAAGTGCCTGTTGATTCCCGGAGACATCGGCGACGAGGAGTTCTGCCGTGGCGCGGTTGAGCAGGCGGAGCGAGAGCTAGGTTCCCTCACGATCCTCGTCAACAATGCTGCGGAGCAGCATCCACAGGACTCGATCGAGGGCATATCTGAAGATCAGCTTGTTCGAACCTTTCGGACAAATGTCTTTTCCTTCTTCTTCATGTCCAAGGCCGTGATTGAGAAGATGAAGGATGGAGGCGCCATTATCAACACGACTTCGGTGACCGCCTATAGAGGAAGCCCCGAGTTGCTGGACTACTCGGCGTCTAAGGGCGCCATCGTCGCGTTTACACGCTCCCTTTCAAAATCCCTGGTAGACAAGGGCATTAGAGTCAACGCGGTCGCGCCCGGTCCGGTATGGACGCCTTTGATCCCTTCGACCTTCACTCCTGACAAAGTGGACACCTTTGGTGAGGACACGCCAATGCACCGAGCCGGACAGCCTGAGGAGATCGCGCCAAGCTATGTTTTTCTCGCGAGCGATGATTCCTCATACATGACTGGGCAGGTTTTACATCCGAACGGTGGGGAAGTGGTGAACGGATGAAGGGAAGGCTAGAAGGCAAAGTGGCCTTGGTCACGGGGGCGACCTCCGGGATTGGAAAGGCAGCGGCCGAATTGATGTCCAAGGAAGGAGCGCGGGTGGGTTTGCTCGGCCATTCGAAGGAGCACTTACACGCTGCGGCTAAAGGGATTCGGGGTGATTGCGTTTTACTTGAAGCGGACGTTGCCTCGCCGGAACAGATGAAGAAAGCGGCGGACAAATTAGCGGGCGAGTTTGGGACGATTGATCTTGTATTTGCCAACGCGGGGATCAACGGGGTATGGGCGCCCTTGGACGAGTTGGAGCCAGAGGAATGGGATCGGACGCTGGACACGAACTTGAAAGGCACTTACCTGGCCGTCAAGTACGCGCTGCCTTACTTGAAGGAACGAGGCGGAGCGGTTGTAATTACTTCGTCAGTAAACGGGACCCGAGTTTTTTCAAACACAGGCGCTACCGCTTATTCGTGTTCCAAAGCCGCGCAAGTGGCTTTCGCCAAGATGGTGGCATTGGAGTTGGCAAAGCACCGAATCCGAGTTAACGTTGTTTGTCCGGGCGCGATCAAGACGGAGATCGAGGAGAGCACCGAGAAGCGCGATCTTGATCGCGTTATCGAGCCAGTTGAGTATCCGGCCGGAGAGATTCCGCTGACGAATGGCAAGCCGGGGACGGCTGAAGAGGTGGCCGAGCTTGTTGTGTTCTTATGCTCGGATGCGGCGAGCCACATCACCGGCACGGAGATGTGGATCGACGGCGGCCAGTCGCTCTTAGTGGGCTAAATGGAAAGGGCCGGCTTGCGCAAGCGAGCCGGCCCTTTCGAATGTCGTAAGTCGACGATTACTTGATTTCGACTTTTCCGCCGGCGTCGGTGATTTGGGCCTTGATCTTCTCGGCTTCATCCTTGCTGACAGCTTGCTTGACGGGCTTGGGGGCGCCGTCAACGAGGTCCTTGGCTTCTTTAAGGCCGAGACCGGTGATTTCTCGAACCGCTTTGATGACGTTGAGCTTGGCATCGCCGGCTGCGGTGAGAATGACGTCGAATTCGGTCTTCTCTTCTTCAACAGGAACTGCAGCGGCTCCGCCGCCACCCATCATCTGCATTCCCATCATGGGGGCAGCGGCGGTGACGCCGAACTTGTCTTCGAGCGCCTTCTTGAGCTCGGAGAGCTCGAGGGCGGTCATGCTACTAATCTGATCTACGATTGAATCAACTGCTACTGGCATTGTTTTTACTCCGTGG
>JANYLD010000254.1 GCA_025363835.1 Armatimonadota bacterium | reverse complement strand
TCTGCGTTCTCTGCGTCTCTGCGTGAAATCGGGCCAGCAAGAACGCACGAAAAAACTTAAAAAGTCGCTGAGATGGCCTAGCGACTCGGCGAACCCAAGGGGTATCATCGAGATTCGCGCAAATCTGCCCCGGAGGCCTGGATGCGAGTTATTCAGCCATCCTCGAAGCGAATCGGCCGATTCCTCGAGGTGCCAAACTTAATTGAACTTCAACTTAACAGCTATCGATGGTTTCTAGAAGAAGGACTTCCCGAACTCTTCAAGACGTTCTCCCCCATTTGGGACTTCACCCAAACAAATTATATCGAACTTGTCTCGTTTACGTTAGGGGAACCTAAATATTCGATTCAAGAATGTCGCGACCGTGACATGACGTTCGAAGCGCCTATCAAGGCGATCGTGCGTTTTGGCGGGCGAGACCGCGAGGTCATCGAGTCGGAGGTTTATCTCGGCGATCTGCCCTTGATGACCGACAAAGGCACGTTCATTATCAATGGACGAGAGCGCGTCATCGTGTCGCAGCTCAGCCGTTCGCCTGGCCTCTACTTTGAGGAAGGCGTCGACTCTTCGATGCAAGTCATTATTTCTGCCCGCGTGATCCCTAATGAGGGTCCGTGGCTGGAGATCGAGTCGGACGCGCACAGCGTGGTCCGCACTCAGATCAGCCAGACCAAAAAGCTGCCGCTGACCCAGCTCATCAAAGCCCTTTACGGGTTTGAGAAGGGACGTGGCCGCCAGCACCTGCCTGTCGAGAAATGTGTAGGCAAGCGCGCCGTCGAGCCTTTGGCCGATCCGGAAACGGGTGAGGTTATCATCGAGGTCGGCACGCGCATCACCCAGGAAATTCTGGACAAGGTGCCCGAGAACCTTCGCAAACAGACTCTCTTCATCGAGACCCCGCTCGCCAACAACGAGGACATCCTCGCGGCGTTCAGCAAGCAGGTCACGTATAAGAACCCATCTGCAGATGACCTTTATGGCAAGCGTGTCAACGAGGACGTCAAGGATAAAGAGGGCAACCTCATTATCGGCAAGGGCGAGAGGATCGAGAAGGATACGGCCCGGAAGATGGAGTCCCTGGAGATCGAAGAGATCACCCTTACGGACAACAACTTGCTGGTCGAAGCCACCCTCGAACAGGACCCGACGACCAACGCGCGAGACGCGCTGCTTGATATCTACAAGCGGCTGCGACCGGGCGAGGCGGCCAACGAAGACGCGGCCCGCCAACTGGTCTACGGTTTGTTCTTCGATGTCAAGCGGTACGACCTAGGCAAGGTCGGACGGCGCTTCATCAATAACAAGCTCGGCCTCAACGTTCCGATCGATGTCCGCAACCTGACTTCCGAAGATCTGGTCGCGGTGCTGAAGGCGATGGTGCCGTACGTCAACCGCGAAGCGGAACGAGACGACATTGACGACCTTAAGAACAAGCGCGTGCGTTCCGTGGGAGAGTTGCTGCAAAGCCAGCTCCGACTCGGCTTCGTGCGAATGGAGAAGGTTGCCCGCGAGCGCATGACCTCCACGGACCAGGAGAACCTCCTGCCGGGAATCATCCTCAGCGTCAAGCCGGTCAGCGCCTCCATCAAGAGCTTCTTCAGCAGCAACCAGCTCTCGACGTTTATGGACCAGACGAATCCGCTTTCGGAAATCACGAACAAGCGGCGTCTATCCAGCCTTGGACCGGGAGGCTTGCAGAGGACCAGCGCCAAGCTGGAAGTCCGCGACGTCCACCGATCCCACTACGGCCGCATCTGCCCGATCGAGACGCCAGAAGGACCGAACATTGGTCTGATCTCGCAGCTCACGTCACATGCCCGCGTGGACGAGTATGGGTTCATCATGACCCCGTACCGCCGCGTTAAGGACGGCTACGTACTAGAGGAGATCGTCTATCTGACGGCCCAGGAGGAGTCCGGCTTGCTGGTCGCCCCGGCGGACGTGAGAACGGACGACAAGGGTCTGATCAACGATGCCCGTATGCAGGTGCGTTGTGCCGGATCTGAGTTCGGCGGCGCGTCCTATCCGAGCGTTCCTCGCGAGAGGATCGACCTCATGGACGTTTCGCCCGTGCAGATCATCTCGGTTGCCACGGCCTTGATCCCGTTCCTCGAGAACGACGACGCAAACCGTGCCCTTATGGGCGCGAACATGCAGCGCCAGGCGGTGCCTACCCTTCGGTCTTCCAGGCCAATCGTGGGAACCGGCTACGAGCGCGTAGCGGCAGTCGACTCCGGCGCGGCGGTCATCGCCTTCATGCCGGGAACAGTCACCCATGTCACATCGCTAGAGATTCGCGTGATGGGCGATGATGGCGCGCAGAAGATCTACCCGCTCATGCACATGGTGCAGAGCAACAAGTCCACCGCGTTTACGCACCGGCCCGTGGTCGTCCCCGGCCAGCGAGTCCTGAAGGGCGACGCCCTCGCGGACGGCGCTTGCTGCGACAACTCCGAGCTGGCCCTCGGCAAGAACGTGCTGGTCGCGTTTATGCCGTGGAACGGTTACAACTATGAGGACGCGATCCTTATCTCCGATCGCATGGTGAAAGATGACGTGTTCACGTCCATCCACATCGAGCGCCACGAGACGGAAGCGGTCGATACCAAACTCGGACCGGAAGAGATCACGCGAGACATTCCGAACGTTGGCGAAGAGGCTCTGAAGGACCTCGACGAAAACGGCATCATTCGAGTCGGAGCGGAGACGCGGCCGGAAGATATTCTTGTCGGTAAGGTCGCTCCCAAGGGACAGGTTGAGATGACCGCTGAAGAGCGGCTCATCATCGCCATCTTCGGTAAGAAGGCGGAAGAAACCAGAGACGTTTCCTTGAGACTGCCACACGGCGAGAAGGGAACGGTTATCGACGTCAAGGTCTATAGCCGCTACAAGTATCTGTCGCCCAGCATCAACTACATCTACAAGGAATCCAAGAAGCGCGAGCGGCTCATTTGTGACCGCACCGACGAGCCCCTGCTTCAGATCCCTGGAGACGAGTTGCCGGCCGGCACAAACATGACGGTCCAGGTCTACACCGCCCAGAAGCGAAAGCTGATGGTAGGTGACAAGATGGCCGGACGCCATGGCAACAAGGGCGTTATCTCCAAGGTTCTAGCCGCGGAAGATATGCCGTTCTTGGCCGACGGAACTCCGGTAGACATCGTTCTGAACCCCCTCGGCGTTCCGAGTCGAATGAACATCGGCCAGATCCTCGAGACGCACCTTGGCTACGTTGGACTGCATCTCGGCGTGGAGTACAAGTGCCCCGCGTTCGAAGGCGCCACGGAAACTGAAGTGCTTGAGGAGATGGAGCGGCTTTCCCAGCATCTGCGACGCAAGGCGCTTGGCGCTTATGCGAAGTCTGAGCTTCAACTCGGCGTCAAGTTCGAGAAGGATGACTCGGTTGAGCAGATGTTCGAGAAGATCGGCGCCGACCTTCGGACTCTGAACAAGACGAAGCTAGAGCGCGTGTCTCGAATCGTTGCCGCGGCCCCGGTCAAATCGACCGAGGATCTGCTGGAGATTGACTTCGAGAGCTGGGTCCCGGAGACGGAGGAGGAGCTTAACGCGGGCAATCCGCACAAGGCTTCTGAAACGATCTACAAGGGGATTCTCGAGAAGATCGAGAAGAACGTGTTCAAGCGCGCCGGCCTCGATGCCCGAAGCTGCAAGTCTTGGATCCGGGACGGTCTCACCGGCGATCAGGTTCCGAACCCGATCACGGTTGGCACCATTTACATGCTCAAACTGGAGCACCTTGCCGACGAGAAGATTCACGCAAGAAGCATTGGACCATACTCCCTCGTCACTCAGCAGCCGCTGGGTGGTAAGGCTCAGTTTGGAGGCCAGCGCTTTGGAGAAATGGAAGTGTGGGCGCTGGAAGCTTATGGCGCCGC
>JANYLD010000231.1 GCA_025363835.1 Armatimonadota bacterium | reverse complement strand
TGACGACAAGTGCATCCCTCTCGATACTCGAAGCTCGATACTCGATACTTCTGATCTCAAGGCTCAAGGCTCAAGGCTCAAGGCTTCCGCGCTCGCCGTCTACGTCCACACCCCCTTCTGCCCGTCCAAGTGCGGCTACTGCGACTTCAACTCCTACGCGATGTCAGGCGACATCATGGAGCGGACGACGCGGGCCATGGTGGCCGAGATTGAGCGATCTCCTTGGCGCGGGAGGCCGGCGAAGACGATCTTCTTTGGAGGGGGAACACCAACCTATTTGCCGGAGGATCAGCTCCTGCGCCTCCTAGACGCGGTCTTGAAGGCGCACCCGCCCCTTCCTGGCGCGGAGGTTACAAGCGAGGCAAACCCAGGCACGGCCGATGCGGACAAGTTTCGAGCCATGCGCCAGGCAGGCTTCAATCGCATTTCGCTGGGCGCTCAGAGCTTTCTGGATTCAGATTTGCTGCGTCTTGGCCGAATCCACAAAGCAGGTGAGATTGAGCGAGCTGTGGAGATTGCTCGGAATGCGGGTTTTGACAACCTGAACCTTGACCTGATGTTTGCGCTTCCAGGTCAAAGCCGTCATGCATGGGAGGCGAACTTGCAACGAGCTCTCTCCTTGCAGCCGGAGCACTTAAGCCTTTACTGCCTAACCCTCGAGCCCAACACACCCTTCTATAAACAGCACCTGAAGGGCCAGTTGGAGCAGCCAGATGATGAAGACCAAGTCGCCATGTACGAGCAGTGCGTGGAAATGGCAGTTGCAGCCGGCTACGAGCAGTACGAGATTTCCAACTTTGCCAAGCCCGGCTACGAGTGCAAACACAACCTCTGCTACTGGCACGCCGAAGAATACGCCGGCTACGGCCCGGGAGCCGTTGGGTGCGTTGCGAGCGCGGAAATTGGAGGTCGCTCGGAGCGTTACACAAACCTAAAGCATCCCGACGGCTACTGCTCTGCACTAGAAGCGCGGCAACCGACCGCGTTTGAGCGCGAAGAATTGACTCCAGATATTCAACGAGTCGAGCGCATCATGTTGGGTCTGCGCTTAAACGCGGGCTTGGACACGGATAGGCTCGATCTTCCCGAGCCCAAACTGGCGCAACTCGAGGCCAGCGGCTGGGTTGAGCGAAACGGCGACACCATGCGCCTGACACCGGAAGGACGACATTTCTGTTCTGAAGTTGCTTTGGCTCTGATCTGACCACCGTTTTTCACCACAACGGCACAACGGACACAACGGTTCACAACGCGAGAGGCGAAAAGATCGCGCTAGCCTGTGCAAAGCCTTGTCATTTACTAACATTCTGGGCAAGCGCAATGCTACGTTGTGTATCGTTGTGCTCGTTGTGTCGTTGTGGTGAAAAAACCAAAATGCAAATCGAAGCGAAGATCCAAAGCCTAGGCCTCGTTCTCCCTGCACCCCCCCAGGTCCCAGCGGGCGTAAAAGTCCCGTTTCGATGGGTGCGTGTCAGCGGCAACCGCGCTTATGCATCCGGCCACATCCCGCTGGAAGCCGACGGATCCATCGCCAAACCTGTGGGACGGGTTGGGGTGGATTTGAGTGTCGACGAAGGCTACGAGGCGGCCAGAAAGCTCTGCCTCGCCATGCTCGGCAGCCTACGCAACGAACTGGGTGACTTAGACCGAATCACCGCCTGGCTCCGCGTGTTCTCAATCGTCAACTGTGAGCCCGGTTTCATGGAAACGCCAAAAGTGACGAACGGCTTCTCCGATCTAATCCTGGAGCTCTACGGCCCGGAACGAGGCGGCCACGCCCGCAGCACGATCGGAGGGTTGCCCGCGTTTAACGCGGCGGTCGAAATCGAGGCGGAAGTAGAGATTAGTGATCGGTGACCGATCACGCCGCCGGGGCCGGCCGTTCTTCGATCGGAATAAACAGCAGCGTTAGAATGCCCGGTATGGCCAGAAACATGACGGCGATGAAGAAGTTCACGTACCCGAAATTTGTCTGGATGATGCCGCTCAATATGCCGGAGGTCTGAATCGTCAAGACGCCCAATCCGGTTGCAATCGCATAGTGCGACGTGCGGAACGACGCCCGTTGGGCGACGTACATCAAATACACCATATAAGCGGCAAACCCAATGCCGTAGCCCATTTGGTCGACGAACGCGACGAGGCCGATCGTCGGGATCGGAGGGTGTGTGATGGCCGCCCACAGGTAAAGCAGGTTGGGAAGGTGCATAGCCAACGCCAGGGGCCAGAAGGCGCGGCGGAGGCCCAATTTGGAGACGATGAGGCCACCGAGAATGCCGCCGGCCATGATGCCGAGAACGCCCAGAGTCCCGTTGTAGAACCCAATCTGCTCCAGCGTCATCTGCATGCCGCCTTTAATCCGGTCATCCTTCAAAAACAAGGGCGCAATCTTCCCCACCATCGCCTCCGACATGCGATAGAAGAGGATAAACGCAAGCACGTAGCCGATCTTGCTTTGCCCGAAGAAGCTGGCAAAGGCCTCTCCGGTCGGCGTTCGGTGCATCAACTTGTACGAAAGCCAGCCCAGAACGGGAAGGAAAATTGCGGCGCCGCCCAACTGCCAACTGCCGCCAGGCCGGCTCACGAAAACGAAGAGTTGCCGCACATCGGCGGCCATAGCGTCTGGCGTCAGTACCCAACCCTTGAGGTCGCCAAGGAGCGGCAGAGAGCCGACGCTATGGGCGATCTCGTTGGCCGTGAAACGAAGAAGCGACTGAAGAGTGAAGTAGGCAGCGAACGCAGTCCCCACGATCGCGAGGGTGCGAGCCAGATTCTTAAAGTTCTCGCCTGGTACCGGCGGCGGGGCAATGTCGAGCTTTGGTTTGGGCAGGGAGAGCCCCAGCATCATTCGACCCGAGCCGTAAACGACCGCGCAAACGCAGAGAACCGACATCCAGCCGGCCGCCGGCGAGAAGTGCCGTTCCTTCTCAAGGAATCCAGCCAGCATCACCAGGATGCTTGTGCAGAACAGCCGCCCCAGCCTGGACGCCGTCGTAAGAACTCCGGCAAACGCAGCTTGTCTCTCGCGGCTGAGGGACATCAGGTAGAAGCCGTCAGTCGCAATGTCGCAAGTCGCAGAGAAGAGGGCGGTGATGCCGAGGAAGGCGAGGCTGAACGCAGCAAAGTGCGGCATTTGCATCGCAAACGCGACTCCGAGAATGCCAAGAACGATAAGGGCCTGCGTAGCGAGAATCCACTTGCGTCGAGTGGAGTTCAACTCCACGAACGGACCGAAGAACATCTTGACGGCCCACGGCAATGCCACGAGGCTCGTCCAACGCGTGATGGAGGCGTTGTCGACTCCGAATTCCTTGTAAATCAGGGGCGCGACGTCATTGACGAGAGCGGCCGGAACGGCCTGCATGAAGTAAAGCGGGGTTACGAACCACCACGGGTTGCCGAGGTTCTCCGGCAGTTCTTCTCGAGGATATTGCACTGACGTTGGCTCAAC
>JANYLD010000186.1 GCA_025363835.1 Armatimonadota bacterium | reverse complement strand
CTTCATCCTTCATCCTTCATCCTTCATCCTTCATCCTTCATCCTTCATCCTTCATCCTTCATCCTTCCGGCTTTACAACTGAGCGGCACGAAAGCGAATAAGAAGTGGCAAAGAACAAATGTGGCCGGGTGGACTGTGGGTGCGAGCGAAAGAATCGCGCTTTCGGAACGGCGACTTGGCTTGTCGTTTTAGCCGCAGTAGCGGTGGTCGGCGCCGCCTTATGGTTCACTCTCAAGTCCCATCACGCGGCCTCGCAAGCCCAGAACGTGGCGACTTGGCATCCAGAGCCGTCATTCCTGCTCCAACATCAAGCTGAGCTTAAGTTGCAGCCCCGACAACTCCGGCATATCCAAATCGCGGCTAGAGTCTGGAGTCTGAAGCGCGCTGCCTTCGACGTCCAATTCAAAACTTACAACACAGACTCCCAAGCCGCTCTCGACGACCTTTCCAGCAATAAGCCCGCTTCAGGAGAATACGGCAAGCTTCTGTCCTCTTTTGAAAAAGCCAGAGCGACCGCATGGGCGAACACGGCGGCGACCCTGACACCCGAGCAGGTCGTGGCACTCGATGGAATCAGGGAACGGGCGCTTAATCCGCGCGCAGGTGATCAAGGGATCGGTAATCGGTAATCGGTGACCAGATTATCGAAGCAATTTGCGGTGACAAGGTTTCACCGATCACCGATCACTGATTTCCGATCACCGAGCACCGACCACCGATTACCGATCACCCGATCACCCAATGACCCGAATCACCCGATCAAAGGCTTAATTTCCGCCACCATCGACCGACTTCTGCTTGCGAGTCCCAACAGCGGTAGAGGAGTCGGAAGATTTCGTGAAGGGCCGTTTTCCATTGCCCGCCTGTGACTGATCTTCTTCATTGACAGTGGCGTCCTTTGTTGGATCGTATTTGGCTTTCGGCGCGGTCGCGCTTTGGGCGCCTTTGAAGGCATCTTTGATGCGGTTGCCGAACAACGCGTATCCGCCGTATCCAACGCCGAAAATGATGGCGAGGATAAGCAGCGTTTTGCCCCATCGCCGGAGGTCTTCCATAAGCAGTTGTTGCTGTCGCTTCTTCTTGGCATCGCCCGTAAATCGGCTGCCTTTCCACCCATCAGCGGGTTTTACGTCGTCGCTTTCTCCCGATTGGCATTTCTGGCAGAAGAAGCCCGATTTAATGGGGGCTCCGCAATTCATGCATTTCAACGCGTCAGATGTGTTTGATTTCGCCATTCTCGATCTTCCTGCCTGTTTCGATGAGTCCGAGTAAGGACTCCTTAACTTATAGTAACAGCTTCCAAGGGCCGCTTGGGCTCCATCGCGTTCCTTGCAATCTTATGTTCGGGAAGTTTGATGCCGTTGGAGGCCTCAAACTTTTCCTGGCTCCCACTCAGAACTTGACCAACGACAACGACTGCAAGCATCGCAGCGACTGTTCCAACAATGGCTTTATTGACATACTCCAGCGCCATGATTCGCCGCTTTTTAGCTTCGATGGCTGGCCCTGAGAACCATCGGTGATGAATCCACGCCTGATCGCCAAGACGGGCGCCGGCCGGCTCGCACTGAAGACAATAGGCTCCCCCGGCTATTGACGTCCCACAAATGAGGCACTCCGTGGCTGGCTCGATATCGAAGGGTCTCGATGTTTTCGACATATCAGAACAAACCAAAGCAGCAATGCTGAAAACTCCGGGAGCGGTACAAAGTCCTAAGCGTTGATATAAGGAGAATATGTTGATCGCGAGTCTTTTTGCAGTCCTCCTGAACCTGTCCACTCCTTCGTCTTATCGGGAGCGGTTCCCCTTGCCCGGCCCCACCGTCCCCGAGGGATGGGGCGTCAACGTGAACCTCAAGGATATGGACGAGGATGATCTGGGAGCGATCGAAGCCACCGGTGCCAAGTGGATCCGCCTGGACTTGCAATGGAACCGCGTGGAGCAGAGGGCCGGCGTCTTCAAGTTCTCCAAGTACGACCCCGTAATCGATGGCCTCCAGCGCCATGGTTTACGGGCGATCTTGATCCTGGACTACGGAAATAAGGCCGAAGGCGTGGATGTGCCGAGCACCCCAGAAGGGCGAACTGCGTTTGCCAACTTCGCGGCTGCAGCCGTTCGCCACTACAAGCACAAGGGCGTGATTTGGGAGATCTGGAACGAGCCCAACCTCGGCCACTTCTGGCACGGCCAACCGAACGCGGGCGAGTACGCCTCGCTGGTACGCCAAGTTGTCCCCGTGATGCGGGCTGAGAGTTCCGATGAGTGGATCATGGGCATGGCCACGAGCCGATTTGATTGGCCATTTATTGAGAGTTGCTTCCAGACCGGAGTGCTGGAGGACCTAGACGCGGTCTCAGTGCATCCCTACAGAGACAACAATGACCCCGAAACAGTGGCAAGCGACTGGGCTCAGCTCGATAATCTGATCGCCAAGTACGAGCCCTCCGGCAAGCACGTAATGCCGATTTGCAGCGAGTGGGGCTATTCGACCTACAGCAAAGGAGTGAGCGAGCAGAAGCAAGGCGAATATGCCGCCCGCGAATACCTCGCCAACTTGGCCGCTGGCGTTCCTTTGACCATTTGGTATTCATGGAAGGACCGTTCGGACGCCTCCAGCGAGAAGGAGCAGAACTTCGGAATGGTTCATGCCGACTTGCAGCCAAAGGCATCGCACGATACGATGCAGAGGGTGGTAAGTGGCTTGTCCGGCTACACATTTGACCAGCGTGCGGATTTGGGCAACGACTTGGATGTAGCCCTCGTCTTTCGAAGAGGAACCAGCCGCAAACTCGCCGCTTGGACATCGGACGGGCGACAGAAAGAGGTCCGGCTCCCCGCATCCTTATCGCAGTTCGCCCCAAGCGGGCGGCGGTTTACGCTGACGAACGACGTGCAGGTTGTTTCTGGGTCGTAAATCGTAAATCGTAAATCGTAAATCGCCGGACTCTGATCTTCGAAGGTCCAATTTGTCCAATAGGTCCAATTCCCATCCGAGCGATTTACGATTTACGATTTACGATTTACGACCCTCAACGATTTCCCCCATAATCATCCTCAATGGCGGTTCGCAACCTGCAATCTTCAATTCGACGGCACGGGGCGCCTGCGACGGTTGCGATTCTCGTGCTTGCAGGACTGAATTTCCTTGCCTCTTGGGTGTCGGGGGGCGGGAACTGGAATGCTTACCTCCAGTTCCACGCGCAGTTCGCCGCGAGGTTTCCCTGGTCGATTCTGACTTACCCCATCGGCGCGAACCCGGCCGACGTTATCGGGATCTTCTTCATGGCGTACTGGATGTGGATCATCGGCGCCACCGTAGAGCGAGAGCTAGGGACAGCCAGGTTTCTTGCCTTCTTCGCCGTCATGACGGCCGTTCCGGCTTTGATGATGTGGATTTGTTATGCGGCGTTCGGATACACCTCGCCGCTCTACGGCCTCTACCTGCCGGTCGCCGGCATCACAATTGCGTGGGCTTGCCGTAACCCAAACCAATCGATGCTTTTCATGATGGTCGTTCCGATCCAAGCGAAGTGGTTGGCATGGTTAACGGCCGCTCTGGTCGTGTTTAGCTACGGCTATCCGCACCCGCCCGTCGGCCTCTTTGCGGGAGTTCATTTGCTCCTCGCGTATCTGTACGCGGCCAATAAATTTCCGTTCCTTGCTTATGGCAAGGAGGTATTCACGCGCAAACGCGAGGGTTGGAAGCCCCAGGAGAAGGACGACAGATATCTACGCGACGTCAAGAGCCGCGAGATCGAGCGGCAGGAACGGGAGAGGTTGAGGAAGCTGTTCGAGGGCAGCTTGAAGGACGATCCTGAGGATAAGCGTTGACGCGTGACCAGTTCCTCGCCGTAGTCTCCGAGGCGCCCTTGATCGCCTCTGTCCAAGCCAGCGCCGGCTCTCCACTTGAAGATCCTTCGGCCCTGCTTAAGCTTGCCGAGGCAAGCATTAGCCAAGGTGTCCGAGTCCTCAGACTGCAGAGCGTTGCGGCCATAGGGCTGATCCGGCCCACGGTTCAACTGCCGGTCATCGGGCTCATTAAGAAGGACTACCCGGACTCCGACGTCTACATCACCCCGACGATGCTGGAAGTGGAAGAGCTTCTTGCGACCGGCTGTGAAGTGATCGCCTTAGACGCCACTTTGCGGGAACGGCCGGGCGGAGCAGTGTTTTCCGAGTTGGTGTCCACTATTCATGATGCAGGGCGGCTTGCGATGGCGGATTGCGACTGTCTGGAGTCCGCCGAGGAAGCGGTAGCGGCTGGTGCGGATTTCGTCGGCACCACGCTGTCGGGTTACACCCCCGCTCGGCCGAAAAGCGAGGGACCGGACTTGAATCTCTTGCGCGAAGTTTGTTCGAATGTAGACGTACCGGTCTTGGCGGAAGGCCGATACGAAGAGCCTTGGCAGGTGCAGGCAGCCCTGCGGGTTGGCGCAAGGGCCGTCGTCGTAGGCGGGTCTTTGAATGACCCGGTGAAACAGACACACCGGTTTCTGGCCGCCACGGCCGGCTTCGGAGACCAAGTTGGCGCGTTTGACATCGGCGGAACCTGGATCCGTTTTGGCCTCTTCTCACCCGGCTGGCAGCTCTTGCACTCCGAGCGCGAGCCGCTTCCCCACTCGCGCCGCGCCCGCTACGACTGGATGGTGGAGCGAGTCAACCGGCACGCCCTAAAGCGAATCGGAGTCAGCACGGGCGGAACGGTCGATCCTGTCACGAGGATCGTTACCGAGTCAAAACCCATCATTCCGGACCACGTTGGCTCCGACTTCTCCGGTTTGGCCGACGATGTCTTGGCCCTCAACGACGGGTTGGCAACAGCCTGGGGCCACGCCTGCTTGCCTCAATTTGCAGGCAACCGCGTGGCCACCTTGGCCCTGGGTACAGGCGTTGGCTGCGGTCTGGTCGACCACGGCCGGATTTGGATGGGGCCTGCCGGCGAGTATGCACGGCTAAACGACTTAGCGTCTGGAGACCAAAGTTTTGAGGGCCTCTTGGGCGGGGCAGCTTTGACCGAAAACCCGACCGCCGAGGACAAAGCTCTAGCCATCGAGGCGTTTGGGAAGGCGTGGGACGTCGTCCGCTCCATGTGGATGCCCGATCACGTTGTCCTATGTGGCGGTGTTGGTCTCGCTCCTTGGCTGCACGCCGACATGCTTAAATCAAGCGGAGCGCATCTATCGCTGTCGCCATTTGTTGCGGATGCCGGCCTGTTTGGCGCCGCTGCCTTGGCTTTGTTTCCCGCGGATTAGTTGCAAAGCTGTTTGGGAGTGCGCGAGCTTGCTCGCGCTTTGTGAGAGTTGGGCGCTCTGTGAATCTTGGAAGCAAGAAAAAGCGCGAGCAAGCACGCGCACTCCCAAATAGGCTCACTTTTGTTCTAGCTCTGAGTCGGAGGCGGTGTCGCGGTGGGCTCGATCGAAGGTGTGCCCATCCGCTTTCGCTGCTGGCGGTTAGCTTCCATCGCCTTCTGGAGCTTGGCCCAGACGTCGGCGGGGAGCTTGTCTTTCAAGTCCTTGGGAGCGATAGGCTCGGTCTGATACCGGTCCTCTCGAATCTGAGCCTCAGCTTCAATCTTGTCGGTCAGAAAGAGATCGAAAGTGACGGTGCGGTTGACGCCTATCCGAACGCTTTGGACCGTCATATCGTCGTCATCTCCCGGCAGAGGCTTTTCTGACTGAACGAGCCACATGGCAAGTTCGTTGAGGTCCATTTGGCGCGTCATTCCGCCTCCCATGTTCTGCTTCGCATAGACCCTCGTCTGCACTTCAGTTCTGGCGGTGAGGGCGGCACTTTCGGGAATGTCGTTAGGAACCGACTGTGTCGGCTCGCCATCAATGCCTTCCAGCACTGGCGGGCCACCTGTGTACTGAACCTCTAGGTTCCGGCCGGGCTCCAACGAAATTCGAGATCTTAGAGAACCGCCCTCGTAGACAATCCGTCGCAAGGCGTCTTGTTCCACCGCTGAAAGGGAATTGAAACTTAGGGAGGCACCTGCGCCAAGCTGAGTCATTTGACCCTGAGAGAGCGCGCCGTAAAGCCGCAAGGCGTCCCAACTGTTGACATAGTCCATGCTCGTTTGGCCACGAAGCAAATTCCAATAATCCCAAGCGAGGATCGGTTCGTCGTAAGGCTGGATAAAGTTGGCCAAAGTGGCCCAATCTTCGAGCGCGACATAGCCTTTCGAGACCCAGGCTCTGGTGAAAGCTCCTAGCGCGCCCCGATCGATGCGCCACTCCGATGCAGCGACGGGGCTGATTGAACGGACCATCAACCAGCCGTCCGAGCGGAGGTACTCCAGCCTCTTGTCAAGCGTGAGTGACATCTCATAGCGAGATGGTTTCGCGTGAATCTTATCAGTGACGCGAGGCAACCGCCATTGGTCATCGGCTACGGAGGCGATGAGGTTTCTGTTCTCCTGGCGTGAATGTTCGAGAAGGATGTCCGAAAAGCAAATGGAAAACGGGTCATGCGCTTCAGGGTTCGCCAACAGCTCTGTAGCGCCGGCACTTAGCGGCTGGGTGAGGGGCTGGCTGATCGACTCTCGCTCTGCAATCTCACTCTCGGCCGGGGTCAAAATTACATCCTCCTCAACCTTGCTCTCGGCATTTGCCTTTGCCCGGAGGGCCAGGTATTCGGAAGGCTTGTAGGAATTTCCAAACGACCAGCCCTGATTGATAATGGGTTGCCCGTCCGCTCCGTACACGCTGAGGTTGAGCCAACTCCCCTCCGATTTTGGATCGCCCTCAATGGCGAGAAGAGCGCGAACCGGTCCTGTCGCGGTCTTCCTTGCCGATGACATTGCAGTGTCGCCGTAGCCATCGTAGACATCTTTCGGAATGATGTCGTTGATCGCCTTTGCAAGCAGATTTCGCTGCTGCAGATACTGATCGAGAACCTGGCTATCAAAGCCTTCGATCGGCAATTGCATCGGAGTGGGGCTTAGGCTGAACACGTGGCGTCCCAGGGGAAGCGACGACAACCTTTCCGCCCCAATAGCCACGACCATAGCCGCCAACAAACGAATGTCGGCGGTCCGGTTCGCGAGCGCGAATCTCATCGCCGTGCCATCCGTCGTCGAACTGCCAGTCTTTTCGTCTTGCAGCATCTTCACGTAACTTGCCGCGATCCGGTGAGCCTCATTGTCGTCCATGGGCGCGGACTTGGCGAGGGGTGCTAGTTCGTCGATCGACTTCTGAAATGCGGCAAGCCGCTTTTGGTCGAGTTGCTTCTGAAAAGCCTCCTTTGCAGCCGGAGTGCGAGTGAGCCGCAGCCCGTCTCTGGTCGGCACCCATTCACCCGCAAACTCCTCGGCCAGCTTTGCTTCGACCTCCGTGAGCGGAACCTGATTGAGCCGAAGGACGACTGGCTCTCCGGCCAGCTCGTCGTCCACTAACAACTTCTGGCCGACTTGCCTGGATATTGCGTCTATGGCAACCCGCAAGGGAACGGCCTGGGTTGTGTAATCGATGAATTTTTCAGCGCTCTGGACTGAGACTCCCAAGGCCATTCCAACTATTAGGAATGAGAAGGCTAACGCAAGATAGATTCTGCAGCAAGGCATGTAGGTCTATTAAACACTACAAAAGTCGCATCGGAGCCTACTTTTATTTGGCGTGCAACCGCTAGCGCCTTTGAGCCATTTGGAGCACGCAGGTATAGCATTTCTCGACTGAGCCGCCACCACGCGTGATGATCTCATGAATCGCCGCGAAGACGCTCTGCCTCGGCTCCTGATCGAGGCCGATGTGGTCAGAGTAGGTTCCTAAGAGCTGGATATATTCGTCCGCGGCGTACGTTCGCGACCATGAGAACTGCTCGATCGCACGGTTTTTGAATAGCCCTGCGTGGGCGGCCATGTCCGCCTCAATCTCCTCGACTTCTTGGGTCAACGTCTTGTGGCTCCATCGCCGCGTCATTTCCGGGGTGAGCTTCTCGTAAGCACTCTGGATCTCTGCCCAGAGTTCGTCCTCCGAATCGTTTGCTAGGTTCCAAAAGAAGGCGAGCCATCCATCTGGCTTGAGCGCCTGCGCTACTTTCGGAAATCCGATCTCGGGGTCAACCCAATGAAAGGCTTGCGCGGAGATGGCGAGGTCAAATTCGTTCGGCTGGAGCGGCCAGTCCTCCAAGGTGGTGGTGAGCACCTTGGCGAGTGGGTATTGGGCGAGGTTTCTGCGGGCAATATCCCCCATCACCTCGCCAGGTTCGAGGCAGAGCATTTTATAGCCGCGCTGGGCAAAGAGCACGGACGCTTTTCCGGTGCCTGCGCCGATCTCAAGGATTTCAGAGCCTTGACCGAGGCCCGTTCGTTGGACGACGCGCTCGACAAGCGCGTCCGGATAGCTCGGCCGAGCAGCATCGTATTGCTCGGCGGCGACGTTAAAGGAGGCTTTGGGGCCGGAATAGGACACGAAGTCTATTGTGGAAGGTGACGGGCCGCCGCGTTCATCACCTAGAGGAAGTGCTTATTGGCGAAGGCTCTGCCGGAGCCGGTCTTTAGATAGGCTTCAAGGGCGTTTGCTTTCGCATCGTCTTCGAATTCGATGCTGACCAGGACTTTCCAGGGCTTGAATCTTGTTGTGTGGGGCGATCCTCCGGCGTTGTGTTTTGCTACTCTTGCGGTTAGATCAGAAGTGCTGCCGGTGTAGTGCTGCTTGAGGAAAGGAATGCTTTGGAGGATGTAGACGCAGCGCATTGGCTGCCATTCTGGTCGAATTTCGGAGGGGTTTGTGGAGATTGCAAGTTGTTGCCCGCCGTCGCTCTCGTTTTTCGCAGCAGTTGATTTTGCTTTGTTTCAGCTATGGCGGGCATTTCCCCCTCAACGTTCCGTTGAGGGGGAAATGGAGGCGGCGAGAATTGAACTCGCTTCCAAAACTGTCGGCCTTTCAATTACCACGAGCGTCTCCCCTGTACTTTTTCTCGATGCCGACCTCTGCCGGGGTCGCCTGGTCGGACATCCAGTTCGATTGTTTTAGCCTAGCTCGCTACGAACAGAAGCTCACTATGGCGATTCGGATTTAGTTACACCCGATACGATCCCTACCGACTCGAGACCGCTGGACGACGCAGGTTATTAGGCTGCGTAGGCGAGATTGTTATTCGCTTTTACTTTTTTTGCCGCTTTTAACGAGGCCAGCGGCGCCTCGGCTCGCAACCGAAAGTCGAACCAGCTCTGTCGAACCCGTTCGCCCCCGTTGACACTCTATTCTACGTCGGATTGGCAATGCATGTTCATGACCTCACCAGGACTTATTTGGGAGTGCGCGAGCTTGCTCGCGCTTTTCTCTTAATTGGACGCACGCAAAAGCCAGAAGAAGGTCACAGGCGCGAGCAAGCTCTCGCACTCCCAAACTGTGGTGTGCAATCATCTGGCAATGCTTGCTAAGCGGTTTTTACCTTTTGTCGTTATCGGCCTAGTCTGCCTCAGCTTCGGCGCTCAGAGAAACTCCGATCGGAAGTTTTGGGCGAAGCAGTACAGGGAGATCAACAGCATGTTCAATCGAAAAGACACGGATGCTTTTAAGGCCCTGTTGGCACCAGACTTTTACGAAATGGACCAGAACGGAAAGAAGCTGGACCACGACACTTTCATCAAAACCGAAGTTGAGCCTATGAAGCAGGCCACCTCGGTGAAGAGCAAGGTCAAGGTGACCAACGTCTCCGAAAATGGCGACGACGCTCAGATCAGCTACGACTGGAGATACACAATCATCAATCCTGGCACCAAAACGGTCGGCGTAGAAATTGGCATCGATGGTTGGCACCGGGCGGGCGGCAAGTGGCTGAACACGAGCACGACCGTCAAGTCTGCGAGAGAGAAGACCACGAAGACCGCGAAGAAATAGCTCTGGGCCGTTAAGTCGGCTCCAGAACCCACATCATCGGCCTGCCGCCAACATCCTTCAAAGGAACGTATACGCAGTGCGTCTTCTGGTTGACGGCAACCGAGTGGGCGTTTGGGCGGCGAACCGTTCCTAAATGCGTCAGCCCGTTACGGGTTACCGCGAACACCTCGATAGCTCCCTCTTCGCAGGCCAGATAAAGCCGCTTTAGGCCTTCGTCGAGGGCAAGCACGTCCGGGCCGCCGGTAACCGTAAAGCTTCCAAGGTCTGCGCGAGTCTTCCTCGCTTGGAGGTCCACGACAACCAGCTTGTTGTTGTCCTCACTGGAGACGTAGGCGTGCACCCCATCAGGATCGATCAGGAACCCATGCGGCCCCTCCTCTCCTTCTACTTTGAATCGCGCCGTGATCTTCTGCGATTTCGGGTCAATCCCCACCATCTCGTTGCGTGTCTGCACCGCGACCCAAATGGTGTCAGATCCCGCGTCGTAGTGGGTATTCCCGGCTTCTCCTCCAAGATCAATCTTGCCGAGCGTCCTATCCGTCCTTGCGTCGATCACCAAGTCGATTCCTCCCGACTCATCCGATACGAAGATTTTCCGTTCCCTGGATGCATAGGCGATGCCATCCGGAAAGCGCGCCCCGACGATTTTCGCAATCGGATGCAGGGTCTTCATGTCCGTCACGATGACTTCATGGCCACCGGCCGCCGCCGCATACACCTTCCCCTCCTCGGGCACGGCCAGGACGCCAGTGACGGTCGGATAGCCGGGCAGTTCAGCTATTACCTTGTTCGTGTTGGTATCGAACACAACCAGCGTGCCCGCGCCCATATGTGAGATGTACAGTCGGCCAGACTTGGGATCAAGGCTCTGGTAGTCGAACCTAGAGGAAGAACCGGGCAGCGGGATTTCGCTAACCGTTCTGAGAGGAACAGCGGGCCCTTGGCAGCCTTCCGTGCTAAGCGCGATGAGGATGGAAAAGAAACCGAGATTCAATAGCCCATGCCTCGCCCCGGCTTCTTGCCCAGAACATTCAGGGCAGCCTTGAATCCAGAGGCCAGATCGGCCGCTTTGCCGCGTCCCCAATAGTGGAGGAAGATGATCTGCGGCTTGGTGCCGATCATGTGTTGATGGATGGCCACGATTTCGATGACATGAGTGCGTAACGCCTTCTGCACCCCATTCACTTCCCCTGCGAGCATGGCCACGTCTCCAGCCACAACCGCGTCCGAGTCGCCTCCAAAGAAAGCGGCCCAGGTGTTGAGTCCCATCCGGGCATTGATAACTGCGCCCATGTCGGTTAAGTGCAAGTCGCTGCGACCGATCGTGTACTTGTAAACGTCGCCCATTTTGTCACCGGTGGCGCCGACGACCTTGTCCAGAGCGCCCGTGTCCAATGCGCCTGCAACCACACCTTGTGGCCCTCCCAGCACCCGCTCCGAGTTCATTGGAGCGTTCTTCCCAATAAGATCGAGGGCAGGCTTGAGACGGTGTGCGATGTCCATCGCGGTGCCGTGCCCATGGATGTGCATGAAGTAAAGGGGTGGATCGATGTAGAAGAAGTGATTGTGGAGCGCGCTGACCTCGAACCCATTGTCTAGCAGCGCCGACATGACGGGATTGACCTCACTTTCTAGTAGAGGAAGGTCACCCATAACGACATCGTGTCCTCCCGAACCCTTGGTCATGGCGATCCATCCGGCAAAACCGAAAGCTGTTGGCAAAGAAATGTCCTGCACGCGCACGTGGAGGTCGCTGCGCGGGATGCCAATGCGGAAGACGCTGGCTTTGTAGTCTCCCTTGCGGCCAAGATAGGTCGCCGCGTCGGAGTATTCCTTGGGCATTTCCTGGCTGTGGGCAAAGCCGCACAGGCTAAGGGCAAGAATGAATGCTACAGCAGTTCTCATTTGGGTTCACCTCGTAAGTTTCAAAAGCTTGTCATGTTGAGCGGCCGATTTTTGTCATCCTGAGCGAGTCCGCGAGTCGAAGGACCTGACAGGATTTCTTCTTGTCTGTATCAACACGCGGAGGTTACAGTCAGGTCCTTCGACTCGCGGACTCGCTCAGGATGACAAAATTGTGATCAGGCCATGGCTGGCGATTTCTGCTCCTGTTCCTTGGCCGCTTTGGCCGTGCCCCAAGCGTACAACGCTTCATACAGGGGTGTTTCCAGTTCGATCTTCTTGTGGTCGTCCAGCCCGTGGACCAACGCGAAGCCATTGGCGATGGCTTTGAGGCCGGGCCCCTCGGGTGAAGTGTTGATGTCCGCACTCACATCTGCCGCGTGGACGATCTTGGCCACTTCCACAAGGCCAGCGTCGTGCATCAAGTTGTACTTCACCATGATGCTCTCAAAAGAACACCTACCATCGACGTGACCGAGTTCGACATCGGGCACGTCGTAGGGGTGAGCGCCTTCTCGTTGGGCGACCTCCATAACCTGGTCCCGAGGGACATACAGGAACTCGGCGTCCTTGTCTACGAATCGTTTGATCAGCCACGGACAGGCGATCCGGTCGACGTTTGCGTTTTCACGCGTTACCCATTTCATTTCTCATACCTCCAACGGTAATTCATCTTCGATAACCTTGTTTGATAGCCTCGTAAATCGCGTCCATGAGCACAGCGCCGCGCTGGATAGCTTCTTCATCGCTTTCGGAAACTAGCCTCAGCCCTCGAAAGGCCAAATCCACGCCCGGGCTCTCTAACGTAGAGTCAAAGTCGGTCACGATATCCGCACCGTGAATAATCTCGCCGATCTGGCAGAGCGTCTTGTCTTTCGACAAACCATGGATTCCTATGATCGTTTCAAAGGAACAGCAATCTCCGTGATGCCCCCATTCAGCGCCGGGCATGTCGAACGGAATACTGCCCTGGGGCACCTCGTTTTCCTCAACAAATACGAACTCCGCTTCCTTATCGATGAAGCGTTTGATGAGCCAAGCGGAAGCGCACCGATCGACGTGGACGTTTTTCCGAGTGACGTAGGTCATTTGACTCCCGCCGCCAGCTTGTCTAGGGTGTCCCGAAGCGCCGAAAGAGCCTGATCTACGTCGCCTTCTAGGGCCGATCCGAAGTAGTTGAGCCTCCGAGCTTTGAGATAAGCCATCCGCTCCTTTTTGAGCGCATCCTCCACCTGATCCTGAACTGGCGGCGCGGCATCTTCTAGAGCCGACATCAAAGCTTGAATTCGCTCCAGAATCTCATTCAGCCGCGCATCGGCCGTCTTCTGGAATCGCTCGATAACCCGTTCATCATCCGTGACCGAGAATCCGGCCGACCTCAAGAGGACTGCGCTCCCTTCCATCTCTTCAATGGATGCGGCGATGTAGGTCATGTTCTCGTCAAGATCGTCTCGGGCAGGAACCGCGGCCAGACCGTCCTGGATATACACGGCGCCAAGGGCCTGCAGCTTGCGCCAAATTTGGATCCTCAGCCGGGTCGGCTGGGGAGGCAATTTGTAAACAAGCATTGTCCAGCTAGGCTTCGGCTGGGCCATAATCGTTGTCACCATACCACAGATTTTATGTAACGGCGGTTACACTAGCGAGCGGCCATGAAACTCATTAATTCAATCGATTTACCGGCAAACCAAGGGCCCGGCGGCTTTGACCATGCGGCGATCCATCGAGATCGAATGGAGCTCTATGTGGCGCACACTTCGAACAATGCCATCGACGTGATCGACATCGAGGCGGATCGATATCTTTATTCAATCGAGGGTCTCACAGGTGTGGCCGGGGCTTTGGTAAACGAACATCATCGCCTCGTCTTTTCTTCCAACCGAGGAGAGGATACGGTGGGCTATTGGCCGGCGGGCAAGGACGTTGTCCGCAAGGCGCCAGTTTGCGCGCGACCCAACGGGTTGGCGTTCGATGAGGCGCGCGGAACACTTCTCGCCGCAGGAGTTGGCGAGCCTTATACCTTGACAATTCTTAACATCAACGACATGGATCAAAGAGCGGACGTGCCCGTGCCGGGACGGACACGATGGACGGTTTACGACTTGAAGAGCGACCGATTCTACGTGAATGTAGGAGATCCCGCCCTAATTTTGGTCTTGCAGGGCTCGAAGCCGGCGGTAATTGAGCGATCCATCTCCATTCCGGCAAAGGGGCCCCATGGGCTGGATATCGACTCGTCCACCGGCCGCCTCTTTTGCGCGTGCGACGAGGGCCGCCTCATAGTCCTGGACGCCGCTTCTGGAAATGCTCTGAAGGAGTGCGGTCTGAGCGGGACGCCCGATGTGATCTGGTTTAACCTGGCTTTGCGTCGCTTATATGTTGCCGTGGGCGATCCAGGGGTCATCGATGTGATCGATACAGACCGCGTGGAGAGGATTGAGGTTATCGAGACTGAGAAGGGAGCCCATACGACGGCAATCGATCTGAAGCGAAACCGAATTTACGCATTCTTGCCTCAGTCATGCAAAGCGTCCGTCTACGTTGATGGCTAACAACCCTCGCTTTGGGGCACTGGCCAAGCTGAGCCGGGACGGTCGGCTCTTATTTGCCACCCGTATGATTCGACTGTTTGGCTACGGCCTGTTGGCGGTCGTGCTCGTTCTTTATCTGGTCAGCGCCGGGCTCACCAATCGACAAGTTGGGGTCCTGCTCACCTTGACCCTCGTGGGAGACACCGCGATCTCTCTGTGGATCACGACGAACGCGGATCGGATCGGCAGGAAGAAGATGCTGATTCTTGGTGCGGCCCTCATGGTCGTTGCGGGACTGGTATTTATCGCAACGAAGAATTTTGCCCTTCTCTTGGTTGCAGCAACGTTTGGCGTGATCAGCCCGAGCGGAAGCGAGGTAGGGCCGTTCTTGGCCATCGAGCAGGCCTCCTTGTCGGGAACTCTGCAGGCGACCGACCGCACGGCCATTTTCGGTTGGTACAACCTCGTCGGCTCAGTTGCGACTGCTTTTGGCGCGCTTGCCGGAGGGTGGGGCGCACAGATCTTGGAGGCGACGGGGCACTCGCCTTTGGACAGCTACAAAATCGTCATCGCCGTCTATGCCCTGCTTGGCCTCGTGCTGATGGCATTCTTTGCTTGCATTTCCAAAGAAATAGAAGTTGATCCGCTGTTGCTGCCGAAAACATCGCGATTGGGCTTGCACAAGTCGCGAAAGATTGTCTTGCGATTGTCCGGCTTGTTCGCACTCGACGCGTTTGCGGGGGGCCTCGTGCTTCAGAGCATCGTTTCCTATTGGTTCGTTCTCCGCTTTCACGCCCAGCCCGCCGTTCTTGGCGATATGTTCTTCGGCGCGAACCTCTTGGCCGGGATTTCCGCGCTCTTAGCGGCAAGGCTTGCAGCCCGATTCGGGCTCATCAACACCATGGTGTTCACGCACTTGCCGTCCAACGTGCTTCTCATGCTCGTGCCCCTGATGCCGAATCTCGGTTCCGCGATAGCCGTCCTCTTTGCCCGCTTTGCAATTTCGCAAATGGACGTCCCCGCGCGCCAGTCATACGTGATGCACGTCGTGGATCCCGACGAGCGTTCCGCAGCAGCGGGCGTTACGGGCGTCGCAAGAACCGTCGGCTCCGCCATTTCGCCCGTAATCGCGTTGCCACTTTTGGGGAGCGCCGCCTTGATCGGAGTCCCGTTTTTCCTCGCCGGAGGGCTGAAGATCGTTTACGATCTACTGCTCTATGGCGGGTTTAAGGCCCAAGCGCGAGAAGGTGCAGCTTAGCGAGCGTAGGGGTATTCGGACCGCTTGCGATCCTGCATGCTCTCGTATTTCTCAATCAACTTGTCAACGGCTTCCGCGTTCTCCGTCCCGTAGGCAAGCGCCGCGTCCAGCTCGGTTTCCGTGAGAGCCGGGAAGGCTTTGGCGAGTTCTTCCATGGTGCCGCACTTGCGATGCTCGCGCACCACTTCCCAAACAGGCACTTGTCCCTCCGCCAAACGCGGGGTGCCCTCGTCTTCAATGATCGGCGCCGAAGGCCCCTCGGCCCGTCGAAAGGTCTCGACCCGCGATTTCACTTCCTCCGGGGAGACATTGAGCACCTCGGCTGCGTCCTCCAGGCTGATCTCGTTCTTGTCTACCGCCGAGATTGCCAGTTCGCCCAGAAGTCGCGGGTGGGCAGACCAAAGGGTCTCCACAATCCGGTCCGCCCTCTGCGGATCGCGATCCGCCATGCGGCACAACTCACACAAGGCCCATTGAGACAACGGCTTCCCCATCGTTATATGTAGACGA
>JANYLD010000162.1 GCA_025363835.1 Armatimonadota bacterium | reverse complement strand
CCTAGACACTAAGCCGGACTACAAGGCATGGGTGCAAAGCCACCCAGCTTCCGGAACCCACTAGGTCGATCTGGGACCCCGGATCTCGGATGTCGGAAACGCGGATCTCGGATCTCGGAACTCGGAATCTCCGATAGGTCGTCATGCATCCTGCATCCTGCATCTTGAATCCTGAATCCCGCATCCTCGATCCCAACCCACTAGTGCGCAAATGTCATTTGGCGACGAAACACAAGCTTGAAGAGGACCAGGACCACGACGGCCGAGGTCAGGAGCAGCAGGGCGAGGGCTTTGGCTTGACCGAGATTCGATTCGAATCCAAGGTAGATGGCAAGTGGCATCGTCTGAGTGACGCCCGGAAGGTTTCCGGCGAATAAGATGGTTGCGCCGAACTCGCCCACCGCCCTCGCCCACGCCAAGATCGCGCCCCCGATAACAAACGGCATGCTGATGCGCAGCAAGATAGCGGTCGTCGTCTTTAGGCTCCCGGCTCCGTCGATGCGGGCCGCCTCAAGCATGGCCGGATCAACGGCATCGAGGCCGTTCGTTAACTCCCGCACGTAGAACGGAGTAGCCACGAAGGTTTGGGCCATCACGACCGCGAATGGCGTGAAGGCGATCCGGAACCCCATCGCCTCAAACGAAGAACCTAGTAAGCCCTGGCGCCCAAATGCCAGCAGCAACGCAATTCCGGCGACAGACGGCGGCATGATGGCCGGAAGGGTCACCACTATCTCCAAAGCGTTTGAGAGCCATGCGGGCCCCTTATGGATGGCTAGGGCAACGCCGGTGCCAAAGACCACGATGGCTACCACGCAGGCAAGAGTCGTCTTAAGGCTCAGCGAGACAGCCTCTAGGGTGGTTGGGTCCTTAAGCTGGGCCTGGAGCTCTGCGCTCGAGGTTTGGAGTAACAAAGCGACGATCGCCAAGCCAATGAGTAGCAGCAGGGGGGCGCCCAGCAGCAGCCAGCCAACGGCCGCGAGGCGGTCTTGTTTTGAGGCGCGGATCGACGTTCTGTCACCCACGCTTTTTGCCTGGCGGGCGGACGATTGAGATGAAGCCGCTCTGTTCAAGCCTTCGCTGGGAACTTGGCTGCAGGAGAAACTTGATTAACAGCATGGCGTCCTGAGGGTCTTGGGCGCCGGTAGGAATAGCCGCCGGATACTCCGCCACCTGGTTCAAGGAATCGGGGATCGGCAACTCGACGACTTGTCCTTTATCGGTCTTGACGTCGCTCACATAGACGACTCCGGCATCTGCTTCACCCAAGTTGACTTTGGCGAGTACCGCCTTCACGTCGGCTTCGCGAGAAACGATGTGCGAGTAGAGCGTGTCAACCCATTGAAACCCATATTTCGTGGCCGCCCGCCTGAAGAAAGCATCCGTGTACGCTCCAACCGGGACGGAGCGATCGGCGACGACGAAGTTCTGAACCTTGTCCAAATCTGCTAGGCATGTAATTCCTGCAAGGCCCTTTTTCAGGGCTATATCCAGTTTGTTCAGGGCAAAGACCCGATAGCTGGACTTGCCATAGTGGATTTCCTTCAGATTCTTGACCGCCGCGCTTGCAAAGACATCTGCCGGCGCCCCTTGGTTGATCTGTGCTGCCAGAGTTTGTGAGCCTGCGAAGTTGAGCTTGATCGAAACGCTTGGATTTGCTGCTACGAAGTCGCGAGCGATAGAAGAAAATGCCTCCTTGAGCGAGGCTGCCGCGAAAACGTTCAGAGTCCGTTGTGCGACTTGCGGTCGAACGAGCGGCAATAGGAAGATCGCAAGCATGACGAAAGAGCCTACCGCGCGAAACTGAGTCGGGGCGACGGGATTCGAACCCATGGCCTCTTCCACCCCATGGAAGCGCGCTACCAAACTGCGCCACGCCCCGACTCAAACGAAGGCTTATTATAGCTTGAGGACCCTGAGGCAGGTGGCCGATTAACCACGGCAGAAGTTGGCGCAATGGTGGCGACCCGGCCTTTCACTGCCCGAAGGCAAGATCCTTGACGTGCTTGGCTATGTCAGGAGGCCAAGGGGCAACGAGGGATGCGAAGTCGTGCTTGGTCGTCCGCGAACAGAAAGCGATCCGCAAATTGAGAGCGAGGAACATCGCCCAGAGGGCCGATGCTACGTCTTATCGGCCTAGTCGCTCCAGCATTAGCGCGTAAACGGCTTGGCCGCGCTCGAAGTTAGCGAGGCGCATGAACTCGTTGGGGCTGTGCATGCGCTCGTCTTCTTGCGCGAAGCCAACGTCGATCGTGTAGGCGCCGAGTTCTTGGAGGAACATGTCCGTGATGGGCAGGCTGCCGCCCATACGGGCGTAGTAGGGTGATCGTCCGTAGAAGCTTGTTAACACTTCGTCGATGGCAGCCACCGCGGGATGGTCGTAAGGCATCAAGTAGGGACGTGCGCTGCCGGTGTAGCGTGTGAAGGTGACTCGGGCACCAGCGGGTTTATGCTTTTCGACATGAGCTTCGATGCGGTCGAGGACGTCCTGGGGTTCCTGGTTCGCAACTAGGCGGCAGGTGATCTTTGCATGAGCTTTAGCTGGGATGACCGTCTTCACCCCGTCTCCCTGGTAGCCGCCCCAGATGCCGTTCACCTCAAAGGTCGGCCGCGCCCAAGCCCGCTCATAGGTGGTGTAGCCCGGCTCGCCTACAAGGGCGTCGATGCCGATCTGCGACTTGTAGTGGTTTGCGTCGAAAGGAATATCGTTGATCTTCTCGCGTTCGGTCGCGGTCAGAGGGGCCACTTGGTCGTAGAAACCGTCCACAAGGATCTGGCCTTCGGCATTTCGAATCGTCCCGAGCAGATCCACTAGAGCATGAACCGCGTTAGGAACCGCGCCGCCGTAAAGACCCGAGTGCATGTCCATGCCCGCGGTCTCAATGTCGATCTGGCAGGCGCAGAGGCCCTTGAAACCCATCCACATCGCGGGCTGTTCCTCGCTCCACTGGGCACCGTCCGGGGTGAGGATCAAGTCGCAGGCAAGCTGCTCTTTGTTCGCAGCCACATAAGGTTGCAAGTCTTTGCTTCCGACCTCCTCTTGCCCCTCGTAGAGGAACTTCAGGTTGACCGGAAGCTTGCCCCCCGACGCCAAAAGAGCCTCGACCGCGATCAGGCTGAGAAGGAGATTGCCCTTCATATCCGCGGCGCCTCGAGCATAGATGCGGCCGTCCTTGATGACCGGCTCAAACGGCGGAGAATCCCAAAGGTCAAGTGGGTCGGGCGGCTGGACGTCGAAGTGTCCGTAGATCAGGACCGTCGGTTTGCCAGGCGCGTGAAGCCAATCGCCGTAAACGCAGGCATGAGGCCCGGTAGGCGAAATTTTAACATTTTCGACGCCGGCCTTCTTCATTCGCTCGGCAACCCACTGGGCGGCGTTCAGACAATCCCCGACGTGCGCATCGGCGGCGGAAACAGATGGGATTCGCAGAAGCTCGACGAGCTCGTTGACATATCGTTGTTTGTTCTCTGTTAGAATCTCCTTCCACGCTTTGCCAATGACGTCCAGTTGCATATTGCTATTGTGGCCAGATGTGGCCCTGGGTAGGCGGCAATTGGCGCGAGAGCTGGTGGCTGGAACGGTCGGTGAGTGGCAGACCGCGTTGCTGTTGGGCGCGACCTGGCTTTTCTTGGCCACGATGCTGAATAGAAAATCATGCACCCTCTGGCTCCCCAACGGGCACGACAGTTATTACGGCCCGCGTCGGTACGTCCACAACCAATACACCCAACGAGCTCGTCCTCCGTCGTAGAAGCTTTCCTCCAAATTGGTCACGGATAACCAGGCTCATGGGCGAGTTTAATTTGAAGCCACTTACGATCAGCCGTCCGGCACCTCCGCTGTTGACGAGCAGCACCGAGAGGGCGCCTTTACCATTTATTGTCCCCAGCGCTCGGACATCGGGGCTACTGACGGCGGCTCGGACAACTCTTTGCCCAAAGCCGAACACGGTTTCTATCTGCTCGATGACGCCAAGGGAGGGGTAGGGCTTCGGTCCGTTCTTGTCCACGATGGGGTAGTTGTCCTGGTACGTCCAGTAGTCCATGACGGAAGCGCCTGAGAGACGGATGGTCTTTTCATAGGCGAAGGCGAGCCTGAAGGCATTGTCCCAGGTGGCGAAAGGGTTGCCCTGTCGCTGCCACAGACCGGAGTCGTATCCGCATTCGAGACACCAGACCGGCTTGTCGAACTTGACGCCGAGGGCTCCGATAGCATTGTAATCGGCGTCCGCAACGCTCATCGCGTCCCAACTGTGGAAAGCAATGGGTCCGACGTAATCGCGAACGGATGGATCTTCCAGCAGGGTACGAGCAAAGGGAGCGACGGTGCTGCCGCCCCCGGTGTCCCCCACCAGGAATTTAGTCTTTAAGCCAGCGCGCAAAAACACAGGACCGGCCTGACGGATGAAGTCATCCATGGTCTGAGGTGTGAACTTGAAGTTAACTCCGTAATCGGGTTCGTTGAACGATAAATCATCGACTTGGACTCCATATTTATCTCTCGCCAGAACAAGGTAGCGAGCTATCGCCTCAATGCAGGCTCTATATTGCGACGGCGGGAGCGAGCGTCCCGACTGCTTCGGGGAATCGCCGACCAGCCACTCCGGGCCCTCCCAGACAGACAGCACGATTGGAATCTTTCGTTTCGCTAGCAAGACCAACGTCTGAAAGGACGCGGCGGCTTGGCCATCGTCGTGATCTTCGCCTTGTTTCGGCTCCCAATAGTTGAGCGGGAGACCGACCCGGGCGTGAGCGACGTGCAGGTGGTGTAGAACGTAGTGTCCCACGACATCCATAGCCTCGGTTGAGCCGTATCGAGCTTGGCAAAAATCCCCGCCGAGTCCGAGCATGGTTTGGAGAGGATGTTTCGTATCGAAGCTCACCGGCACCGTTCCAATGGGAGACTCTGTCGAAAGCTCGTTGCACAACCAATTTAAGCTTCGGGAGGCGCCGAAATTGACAACGTCAATTCCGCCCAACTCAATCGACTGCGGACCAAACGCGAATCGGAAAGATGCCATGGCTTGGCCGGGGGAGTAGGAGTCGGCCGCACTAAACGGAACTTGAAATCGATGCCAAATCTGCCCAGCCTTCGCGTCGTAAATCACCGATTTCGTCCAAGGGCTCCTCGAAATCTCGAAGAGAAATTCGAGATGTGCCGAGCCATGTTGGCCCCGGAGCCAGAAGGTTGCGAGGAGCGTGTCTCCAGCCTTCACTGGGGCAGAAATAGGGAGGGTGAGTTGAGTGGCGTTCGTCCGGGCAGAATTCTTCCGCACGATGACCTGAAGCGCGGTCGTAAAGCCGTGCCCGGAGGCATCGATCAAGTTCGACGTCGCATTCGTTGCTTGCAAGCCCTCGACGCGTGTTGTGAAGAGTGCATCCTGAGCAAGCACCGGACTTGCCTTAGTTGCTTGGGAGCCGAGGCATAGTGCAGGGACAGCTAGGAACATGTCTTGGTCAAGCGTACGCTATGAAAGCGCCGGTGGTTACGCGTGGAGGGCTCCCAGCGAAGCTCATGTGCCGCCCCGGCACGGCGTATGATGGATCATGCTTGCTCGCCCCTCACGCACATTGAGAGCACTCATCTTATTCGTAACCATCCTTGGAGCAGGCGCCGCTCACGCTCAATATTTGTTCTGGCGGCCTAAGGATGATCAAGGCTCCTACGGGTGCATTTACGGTGAAGTGACGGTGCTGGCCACTGCGCCCACCACCTATTTCTGCGGCCGCAACTGGTGGCCCTCCTGCCCGGCGGGCGGTTATACGGGTATTCAGGACCTCGACGGAATTAATCATGCAATGATCTTCTCGATCTGGGACACCACCTCCGCTCTGCACACGGTTGCGGTTACAGGGGGCGATCCGTGGACCGTTTTGAGCCGGTTTGGAGGCGAGGGGGAGGGTGGTAAATCCATGCTGGCCTACAACTGGCAACTGGACAAGACCTATCGATATTTCGTGTTTAAGCGACAGGACACAGCTCGCAACCTCACTATCGCGAGCACTTATTTCTTCGATGACAACCTGGACAAGTGGGTGCATGAGGCAACCCTTGCGAGCCCCAACAATGGAGACAAATGCGTGGCAGGGTTTGGTGGGATGCTGAACTCCTTCGTGGAGAACTGGTCTGGGCGCGACAAGGATGCGCCGCGGATCGCGACCTATCGACTTTGGGTTGGAAGGACCCCTGCTGATTTGACTTCCGTGACCGAGGCAAACGGTAAGGGCGTGTGGGGTGTCCTAAATGATGCCTTCTACATTGCGTCTGGCGACGAGAACACGACGATGGGGCTGGTGACCTCAAGCCAGATTGGCGATGGGGCGCCTCTGATTGGCGGCAATGATCGCATGAGCGTTTCCGCTCGTTCGCTTCGGCCGAGCGTAGTTGAGGCGTTACAGAAGTTGATTGGTGGCGGCTAGCGGCTTCTAGTTCGGTGTCTCATACTCACGGCGATGTTGACTGCTTTGACCCGCGGGATTAGCCCTGGCTTCGGCGACTGCCAACTGACGTTCTTCCAGCGGACGGCCATTGATATCGATGTCGCTCGCCGGCAGCACCGAGACTACGAAGCGGCTCTGGAGGCTTGTGGTGCCTCCGTCATTCACGTCGCCGACGATCCTTTGCTCGCGGATTGCGTTTTTGTGGAGGACATCGCCATAGTTCTCGATGAAATTGCAGTTATGACTCGGCCGGGAGCCGAGGAGCGTCGGCCAGAGGGTGGAGCGCTTGAGCCGGTTCTTGCGAAATACCGAAAGCTCGCGCGAATCTTAGCGCCCGGCACCTTGGATGGAGGCGACGTTCTTCTGCTCGACAAGACCCTCTACCTTGGAATTTCGGGCCGGAGCGATGCAAGCGGAAGGTCGCAGCTTAGAGCAATCCTCGAACCTATTGGCTACTCGGTGAAGGACGTCCCTTTTGTCGGCAGCCTACACCTAAAAAGCAACGTCACGAGAGTTTCGGAAGACTCAATCCTCATCAACCCTTCCAGGGTCGATCCGTCACACTTTGCGCCGTGGAAGACCATCGACCTGGACCCGTCGGAACCGCAAGCAGCCAACGCCCTGTACCTCCCCAACGGCACCATTTATCCATCTCACTTCCCCAAAACGGAAGCGATTCTTCGCGCGGCGGGAATCGCGCTCGTCATCGTGGACGCCAGCGAAACGGCGAAGGCGGAGGGAGCGGTTACTTGTTGCTCACTGATCTTTTCCGCTTCTCCGTGAACCCCCGGCTGCCACCAGTAGGAACTCGCGCGACTGAGGTCGGAGTCTTACGGGGAGCACTTGGAGTTGTGCCTCACCCCGCGTTAGCTGGGAGCGGGCTTGACTGCCCCAGGAGAACAATTTGGAAAACGCAGCAGCACTTCACTCAGCTTCACGTCCATCGACCGCGTCTGTGATGCTCAACAAGGTTCCCCAGATCACCGTGTTCTTTTGGGTTATCAAGGTTCTTTGCACAACGGTTGGTGAAACGGCGGCTGACTCCATCAATGAAAAAATGCACCTTGGACTGACGGGAACGAGTCTGGTGATGGGTTTGCTTCTGGTCGTCGCTCTATTCTTTCAGTTCCGGTCCAGACGATACGTTCCGGCTCTCTACTGGGTCTCCGTCGTGCTGCTGAGCGTAGTGGGCACTTTGATCACCGATAATCTTTCAGACAACTTCAAGGTTCCTTTGGTGACGACGACGATCCTTTTTAGCATCGCGCTCGCTATCACGTTTGCGTGGTGGTATGCCAAAGAGAAGACGCTTTCGATCCACACGATCTACACCACTCGGCGCGAGGCATTCTACTGGCTTGCCATCCTATTCACCTTTGCTCTCGGCACGGCTGCGGGAGACCTGATTGCGGAAAAATTTGGGCTTGGCTACCTGATCTCGCTGCTTCTGTTTGCCGGTCTAATAGCCGCCGTAGCGGTGGCGCACGTTGCTTTTAAGGTCAATGCAATCCTAACTTTCTGGATCGCTTATATCCTTACGAGACCCCTAGGAGCATCCCTCGGAGACTATCTGTCTCAGGCGAAGACTGACGGTGGCCTCGGCTTAGGCACCTTCGGAACCAGCATCATCTTCCTCGCCCTTATCCTGGCGTTGGTGATCTACCTCGCGATAACAAGGCGCGATGCATTGGATTCTGAGGCGCTCTAATAGAAAGTGCAACTTCATCCTGTGCGGCCCCTCTTTGCCCGGGGTTAGGCGAAGTCACTTAGCTTCGAGGAAGTCTTGCAGCGTCTTGTAGAAGAACTCAGCGTCGTCCAACATTACGAAGTGCCGCGCCTTCCAGTCCATGACCAGCTTTCCGTTCGGAATGTCTTTAATCTGGGATTGATAGGAGGCAGAAACCGTCTTCTTCATGTCATCGGTCGTCGCAAATTGGGCGGCGCCAATGAGAAGTAGAGGCGACTTAATGGACCCCTCTTGGCCACGAGCATCGGTCGTCAGCATTTCGCTTATCGCCTCCGCCGTATCGGCCTGGTTTGATGCGCTGCAAGAGGCAGATACAGCATCGATGTTCTTCTGATCCGTGATCTGCTGTTTCAGACTGGCAACCAAGCTCGCTTTGAATTGCTCGGCTGTTGCCGTTGCCAACTGCTTCTTCACGCCATCTGCGATCGGCTGCATACCCTCCGCTGTTGCATTTGGATTGGACAGGGCCGAAAGAAAAGGTACTCCGTCAACGCAGACGAGTCGGCCCCATAGCGTCGGCTCCTTTTCTGCCAAGTAATAGACCATGAAGCCACCAAGACTGTGCCCAATCACCGCCGGATGATCCAGTTTCTTTGCCTTCGCGTAGGCGATGATGTCGTCGCGAACGTGCGAGAGATAAGGTCCGCTAATCGGCGGTTGAGTGCCAAAGCCCGGCAGGGTTAGGATGTGGCACTGATACTTCGCCTTCAACTGCCCCACTGTCCCGTCCCACACCTCGCCGGTGCAAGTGAGGCCCGGAATCAGAATTACAGGCTTGCCGTGCCCGACGACTTTGACGTTGAACGAATAGGTTTGGGCGAATGCTGTGCATGAAGCAAGAAGGCAGGCGGTTACAACGGCATGGGCTCTCATTGGGTGGTCCAACTTTACCAGCGGTCAACGAGTGTCGGTGAAGATGGTATTGGAATCGGACTCGATCAGAGAGACGATGGCCTCCCTTGGGCCAAGTTTCCAAGCGTCGCTGCCATAAAACTTATCCTGTTTGGACCGCAGGTCTTCAAGCGAATCGTACGCACGGATGAGGAAATAGCCGTCCGCATCATCAATCGCCGGTCCGAAAGCCAAGACTTCATGCCCCCATTTTTTAACCATTGGGATGCTTTGCTCACTGACGAGTCTGTGGAATGCGTCGCGTGACCCGGGGCGCAGCTTGTAAGTTCGAATTTCAACGATACGCGTGGCCATTAATGCTGTGGATGATAGCTGGAGTCGTCGTTTAGGCAATTTCCCGATAGATTGCGTAACCTATCAGGACCAAAACCACGCTTCCCAGGATCCGACGGAAGGGATTGACTCCCCAAACGATTTCCATCAGAGCCCAGATGACAAACGCCGTCTGCGAGATTCCGTTAGCGACCCGATGCATTTGCCCTTTTGAAGCGAACGCCACAACGTCCGCGCCCAGACCGGCCCACAATGGTGCGTTAGGAAATTGGGCGAATACGACCTGGCCTTGCTTGGACACGAAGAGCCACCGGAGCCAGGCTACCGAGCGGATGTAACGATGGATACCTGTTTGCAGATGCTTTTCGAGCATAGGTCTCCTTAGACGATGGGTGCCGCATCAGACGTTAGCGCGGCGTCTCAGTGACGAGATTGGTCCCGATGTTCCAATGCACTCCAATCCAGGCCGCGACTGTGGATCCAACCGCCATCATCCCTATCACATCTCCGTAGTTTCCTGGCGTGATGCGCTGGGCCACGGCGCATGCGGGCACAAACTCCCGAGAGTGGTCGGTCGACGCCGTTGTTGGATCGTTACCGTGGTCGGCGGTGAGAATGAGGAGGTCGTCAGGCGCTAATTGGGGGAGGATGCCGCCGAGTGTTACGTCGAACGATTCTAGGGCTCTCGCGAAGCCTTGCGTGTCATTACGGTGGCCGTAAAGCATGTCGAAATCCTCGAAGTTGGCAAAGATGAAGCGGGCGTCGGACGCGAGGGCGTCCTGCAGCGCCATCGCATGCTCCGCATTGTTCTGGGTTCGCTTTGTCTGTCTGAATCCTCTGCCACCGAAGAGCGATGGGACCACGCCAACGCCATAAATATCGCCGATCTCGTCGCACAGGTTGGGAGGCGGAGGAAGCGGATAGTCTTGCCTTGCGCCGGTGCGGGTAAAGCCGGCTTGCGCATCTCCCACAAACGGACGGGCAATGACCCGTTGGACCCCGTTAGGCGGCACGCAAAGGCGGCGGGCGACTGCGCACATCTCGTACAGTCGGGGAAGAGGGACGATCTGCTCGTGGCACGCGATCTGAAAGACCGAGTCGGCGCTCGTGTAGACGATCGGGAATCCGGTCTGCATGTGCTCCTCCCCGAGTTCATCGATGATCGCCGTGCCACTGGCGGGCCTGTTGCCGAGCGTTTTTGTCCCGATCTCCTTTTCAAAGGCGTCCATCAAGTCCGCGGGAAACCCGTTCGGATAGGTAGGAAAGGGCTCATCGCTCACTATCCCCATCATTTCCCAGTGGCCGGTGACGGAGTCTTTGCCGCCGATGGAGACCTCTTGTAACTGACCGTATCGAGTCCGCAAGTTTTCCGTCGGCCCAATCGGTTCGGCGGTGTCGTTCGCCACTCCGAGCAGGTTGGCGATGTCGTGGATTCCGCATGCGGTCAAAAAACCGCACCCGGCCAAATTAGGCGCATGAAACCCACCCACAGCTTCCCAGACATGCTTAACCGTCGCCGCCCCCTGGTCACCAAAACGAGCCGCATCCGGCGCTTCTCCAGCCCCACACCCATCCAAAACGATGACGATAGCCCGCCGCATGGCGAAATTATGGAGTGCGGCGACCCGGCGCCGC
>JANYLD010000040.1 GCA_025363835.1 Armatimonadota bacterium | reverse complement strand
GCAAAGGCTGGATGCTGAAGATGAGAGTCAGCGACCCCTCAGAAGTAGCAAAGCTCCTAGACCCAGCGGGCTACCAGGCGCTGGAACATTAGAAGCTTTGAGCCTTAAGCGTTAAGCCTAAGCCTTGAGAGAGGGAATCGCGCCGACTCTCCCATCTCATGGCTCATCTCAGGGCTCAGGGCTCAGGGCTTAAGGCTAAACACTCAACACTCAATACTCAATACTCAATACTCAGCACTTATCGATGCCCTACATCCCTCACACCGAAGAAGACCGCCAAGAAATGCTGGCGACTATTGGCGCTAAGACCATCGACGAACTCTTTCGAGAGATCCCCGAGAACCTCCGCGTTAAAGGCCAGCTCAACATCGCCCCCGCGTTGGACGAGGCCCGCCTCTACGCCCACCTGGTTGAGATCGCAGCCAAGAACCTGGACATGACCAAGGTGACGTGCTTCCTCGGCGCCGGCATCTACGACCGCTATATCCCAGCCACCGTGGGCGCCATCATCTCGCGCGGCGAGTTCCTCACCGCCTACACGCCCTACCAGCCCGAGCTTTCCCAGGGCTATCTCCAGAGCATTTACGAGTTCCAATCCATGGTCGCGGAGCTGTACGGCATGGACCTCGCCAACGCATCGATGTACGACGGCGCGACCGCCATGGCCGAAGCCGCCATCCTCGCCCACGGAGTCAAGGGTCGCACCAAGGTTATCGTCAGCGAAGCCGTCCACCCTCATTACCGCCAAGTTCTGGACACCTACTGCTGGTCAACGTCGCTAGAAGTTGTCACCATCCCCGCCCCTGGCGGCGCGACCGACTTCTCCAAGACTAGCGATGAGGCCGCCTGCGTCATCGTCCAGTACCCCAACTTCTTCGGCACGATCGAAGACCTCGCCGCGGCCCGAGACGCAGCCGAGAAAGCCGGCGCCATGTTCATTGTCGTCGCCGACCCCGTCGCCTGCGCCCTCCTCAAACCACCCGGAGAATACGGGGCCGACATCGTGGTCGGAGAAGGCCAGCCAATGGGAGTCGCAATGGGCCTTGGGGGTCCGCTCGTCGGTCTCCTCGCCACCAAGCAAGAGCACGTCCGCCGCATCCCCGGCCGCATCGTGGGCCGCACTAAAGATGTCAACGGCAAAGATGGCTACGTCATGACCCTCCGCACAAGAGAGCAAGACATCCGCCGCGAGAAAGCCACCTCCAACATCTGCACCAACGAAGCCCTCATGGCCCTCGCCGCCACCGTCTACATGGAGGCGCTAGGGAAGAACGGCATGCAGAAAGTTGCCGAAGGTTCCGTGCGAAACACGCAGTACGCGATGAAGAAGCTGACCGAAGCCGGCGCCAAACTCCGCTTCACCGGCAAGGTCTTCGGAGAATTCACCCTGCAACTGCCCGGTAAGGACGCCACCCAAGTCCGAGACACCCTGCTCAAGGACAACATTCTCGCGGGACTTCCGCTCGGACCCTACTATCCAAACTTAAAAGATTGCCTTTTGGTCGCAGTAACCGAAATTCGAACGAAAGAACAGATCGACCACTTCGCGGATTCCTTAAAACGCGCACTCGCATAGCTCCCACCGGACCGCAAAGGTAAAATCCCGACGCCGCTATGCAGTCCCAAAAGACCGTTCCAACGCCTCAACTGATCTTCGAGAAGTCGCGCTCGGGCCGCGTCGGATGCAATGTCCCCGTGCCCGACACGCCCGAGGTTAACCTCAAAGAGGCGCTGGGCGAACTTCGGAAAGAGCTGCACCTGCCGGAAGTGGATGAGCTGACTCTCCTCCGCCACTTCACTATCCTGTCCCACGTCAACTACGGCATCGAGACCGGCTTCTACCCGCTGGGCTCGTGCACGATGAAATACAACCCCAAGATCAACGAAAGGACCGCCGCACTCGCGGGCTTCTCCATGATCCACCCCATGCAGCCGGTCGAGACGATCCCGGGCGCGTTGGAGATCCTCATCGGCGTCCAGGATATGCTGGAGCAGATCACCGGCTTTGACTTCATCACCCTTCAGCCCCTCGCCGGAGCCCACGGCGAAATGGCCTGCCTCATGCTCATCAAGGCCTACCACGAGTCGCGCGGCGAGGGAGAGCAGAGGCACACCGTTCTCGTCCCCGACAGCGCTCACGGCACCAATCCCGCCTCCGCCGCCCGATGCGGCTACGACGTCAAATCGATCCCCACCGACGCTTACGGCAACACAGACTTAGCCGAGCTCACCAAAGCGCTGGAAGGCGAAGCAGGGAAGG
>JANYLD010000400.1 GCA_025363835.1 Armatimonadota bacterium | reverse complement strand
GTCTTTTCCGCGCATTTTGCCATTAGCTCTTGGAGACGGCCGTCTAGGTAGGCTTGGACGACGGTGGGATGAACGTAGCATTTTCGGCAGACGGCAGGGGTGTTGCCGAGCTTGGAAGAGACGTTTCGCATCACCTCGGTGACGGCCATCGAGCCTCCTTTCTTGCTTGCCGGCGCTTGGCGAGCGGAGAGTTCGACAAGCGCGGCGACGGTGGCCGCCCAGGTGCGGAAGTCTTTAGCGGTGAACTCTCCCCCAGTGATCTCCTTTAGATAAGCATTCACATCCGACGACGTCACGTCTCGGCAAACACCGTTCTCATCGAGGTAGTTGAAGAGTTCCTGACCGGGAAGCTCTTGCGTTTTGGCGACGATGCGAGCCAGACGCCGGTCGTTGACATCGATTTCGTGCTTGATACCGCTCTTGCCTACGAACTTGAATTTCACATGCGAGCCTTCGACGCGCGCATGATTGTTCAGCATGGTGGTCAGACCGTAGTGCTTGTTGGAGCGGGCATATTCCTCGTTACCGACGCGGATGAGGCTTCTTTCGAGCAAGTAGACCACGGCCGCAAGCGCCTTTTCTCTCGGCATGCCTTGTTTTCCAAGGTCGGCTTTGACCCTTTCGCGGATGACGGGCAGCATTTCTGCGAATTCCAGAAGCTTGGCGAATTTAGAGGCCTCCCTGACCTCCCGGAAGCGTGGATGGTAGCGATACTGCTTGCGACGCTTGGCGTCGATGCCCGTGGCCTGAAGGTGGCCATTAGGGTCCGAGCAGATCCAGACTCTCTCATAAGCCGGAGGGATGGCCAGTGAGCGAATGCGTTCGAGGGTTTTCTCGTCCTTGACGGGCCGGCCATCTGGGTGCTCATAGCGAAATGAGCCGTCGCTTTTGAACCTGGAGATGCCTGGTTCAGCATCGTTTGAATAAATCAGTCCCGCCTCGAGGGCTTCGCATGGAATTAGATCAATAAGAGCTGCCACAGATGGTAGACACGCACCAAAACCGGTATTTGATCTGAAGCCCGTGTCGGCATTATTGTTGCTAGCTTCAAGAGTAGAATCAAGCGGAGCGTCCGACAGACGCTGGAAGGCGAAAAATGCACTACCTAACGGTTCAGGACATCATCTGGATCAACCTGCAGATTACGAAGCGGACGCAGTCGTTTAATTACGCCCGCCTGGAAGAAGCGACATTTTGCCAATACGGCTACGGCCAAAGCTCCAGCGTGGTCAGCCAGGCTGGACGTTTGCTCGCCTGCTTTTCTCAGAAAAAGCCGTTCTCTACCGGCAACGAGGCGACCGCTCTTGTCGCTTGCCTGGCATTTCTGAAAATGAACGGATGCACCTTTAGCATGAGCGACGACACGGCCGGTGGGTGGTTGGATCGAGCCGGACGTGATTCCTCCTCGGCAGCCCAAGCGATCGCAGAAATTCTTGTGGGCGAGGCCAATCAAGAGGACAACGCGCAAGAGGTGGACGTGCACGATGCCGTTCATGAGATCCTTGACGAGTACCCAAAAACAATGATGCTCAAGGCCCGAAGCGGGCACGCAAGCCTCGTTTAGAGTCGCGCTCCGTTGCCGTAACTCAGCATTGCAAGGAAGGCGACCCTAATAGCGGCTGTGTCTGGCCGTTCTTATGAGAGCTTCATATTGATCAGAAGAATGGCGTTCTTGCGTTTAACCTTCAGTACAAGGGGGGTTCCGCGCAAGGCCCCGAACCGCTTCTCATCCTGCATTTTGTCGATCCCTTGACCGTTCATCTCGATTATTTGATCGCCACTCTTCAAGCCGGAGTCTGCAGCAATCGATCCGGGTGCAACGCCTTGGACAATTACGGCGCCGCCGTCTCCCAATGCGAGGGCGAAACCATATCCCTGCGGTCGAGAACTATTCGCAAGAGAAAAGGGGGTTCCGTTTGCCACGGTGCGTTCCACGGCAGCCGAAACCTGCCGACAAAGCTCCTCTCCGCCACCGCTGTTGACAGCCGCGACCACCGCGCAATCTCGGCTCGGCCAAAGGGTTATGCCTGCTGTAAAGGCTCCGGCGCCGCCGAAGAAGGTCCTTCCTTCCTCAAAGGCCATAGCGGTCTTCATAAGATTCGAGGTTTTCTTGGAGAGGATTTTGCTCTTTCCGTTCGCTATTCGGACCTCTTCGGCGGCAAATTTCGCGAAGTCGGACATGGAGGCGCTTACGTCCCCCGCCGCGGACAGGGATGCAGGATGTATGTAACCGGAGGGCTCAGGTTCCAAACCTGAGGGCGTTTGAATGTGGCCGCGCGGAGCACTGGGAGTCGCCGCACTGTAGGGCCTTCCGAAGCCAGCGGAACTCATCTGCAGTGGGTCAAACACGTTCTCGATCATGAGTTTCTCCCACGGTTTGCCGGTTGCTTGTGAGGCCACGCATGCAAGGACGGCATAATCGGCGTTCGAATAAACGGCCTTGGTTCCCGGAACTGATACGGGCGCCTCCTGGAGGACATGGGCGACGAAAGCTTTGCGCTGTTGCTCTGAAGTGCCGGCCGTTGCAAACACCGCAGGTGTCTTGTCTGGTGAAATCATGAGATACGGCTGGATGCCGGCCTTGAACTGGATGAGTTGGCGAACGGTCACGTTGCGGTAGGAGTTCCGCATGGGCACGTCCTTCAAAATCTTCCCTAATCGGGTGTCCAAGCTCAGTTTGCCCTCGTCCACAAGGCGAAAGATCATCAGACTTGTCATGAGCTTGGTGCACGAGCCCAAGTGAAACCGATCTTCATTTCGAATCGGCTTTGGCCGTCCGATTTGACGGACGCCTGCCGAGCCACTCGCGACGATCCTTCCGTCCCTTATGGCAACGACGCTCACACCGGGCACCCCGAACTTCCTGGGAAGGGACGCAAGCTCCCCAGAAAGATCTTTCATCTTTGGGTCAGACTTCTGGGGCGGCGCGGCTTTGCCGTGGGACAACCAAGCTGAGGAGGATGTAGCAATGACGGATGCCACCCAGAGATGAAGCAATTTGGAAATTGTTGGGTTCATGGTATTGGCCAGGTGCATCGAAGTATTCAAAAGCAGCCGAACAACACCAAGAACGAGTATCTTATTAAAAAAGTTCCTATATATTTTATTTAGATGAATAACAAGCCCTTTGTGGTTACGGAGACCGAGCAGATACAGGCATTGGCCTCGCCCGTCCGATCGCAGATTTTGGACATTTTGAGGCAAGGTCCCGACCGATCCGTCTCAGAACTTGCCGAGATGACGGGGGCCACCGGTCCGGCAACTCACTACCAAGTCGATCGGTTGGCCGCCGCAGGGTTGGTTCTGAGAGCGGGAAAGAGGCGTGTAGGGCCTCGCAGCGAATCGCTCTTTCGCGCGGTTTCCACGAAAATCCGGATTCAGCCCAAGCCTGATTCTCCCGAGTACATGGAGGCGCTGTTGGGACTGGCAATGACCGCAGTTCGTAAACTGGAACGAGAAATCGGTTCTGCCCACCAATCGGCCCGTGAACGCTTGGAGAGCCCGGAGGTGCGAGTCGTCGGGCGAACCGGGCACGTCCAAAAGGAGGATTTGCCCCGTCTCTACGCGTTGCTAGAGGAGGCGGCCGAACTCATTCAGTTTGAACGTAGGTCTCCCGCAGACGTACACCTCTCACTGCGAGCCTTCGCGGTGATCTTGGGTAACCCATAGAATCTTGGAGCGGGTGACGAGACTCGAACTCGCAACCTTGACCTTGGGAAGGTCCTGCCCTACCATTGGGCCACACCCGCTTAGGGTCTGTAAGCTGTTGGCGGTTTGCTGTTGGCTGTACGGACTGTTTCATTCTACTCCGGCTTCTGGGTCGCCTAAGCGTTTCGGATTGTGTACATGTTGGAGCGGCCAAGGGAGAACGGCTCCCGAGGTTGCAGGAGTAAAATGGAACAAGTCCGTACAGCCGACAGCCCACAGCCGACAGCATATTGACGAAACGCGGGTGTAGCTTAGTGGTAAAGCTCCAGCCTTCCAAGCTGGTCATGCGGGTTCGATTCCCGCCACCCGCTCCACTCTTTCCGAGCTCGGCTTTATTGGCCAACGCCGGAATGCCTACCCTTTCCCCTTAACCCCGCGAATTAACCCGTCTCGACTCCGTCGGTCTCCACCTCACACCCCCGGAAAGCACCCGCACCTCCACCTGCATCGACTCCCAGTCCCGCCACGGTCATCCCGCAAGGGGAGAAGCTGCACAAACCTCCGGGCACGGAAAGACAGCCCTTCGTCGCGCAAGGATAGGGAAGCAGAAGGCTAAACCGGAGGGAAACCCCCATCCCTGCCTTCGCCCTCTGCCACAGAAACATGGGCACAAGGGGAAGAGAGCCCGATACCCCACTGGGTATTATGGAGTTATGACGGATGTTTCAGGGAAGGCTATCGATCGCCGGCTAGCTCGAGTGGAGGGACAGGTGCGGGGGCTGCGGCGGATGGTGGAGCAGGGGGAGTATTGTTGCGACATCCTGACGCAACTGGCGGCCACACGTTCAGCTCTGGATCAAATTGGGGCGGAGCTGGCCACGGAGCATGTGCGCACTTGCATTCTTGGGCACCAATCTGATGGGGCTCATGCGCATGCCAAAGCCATGACCGAGGATGACTTGATTGAGGAGCTACGGGTCACTCTATCTCGGCTTGTTCGTTGATATACCCGTATGGGTATATCAACGATCAAGTATTGAAAGGAAAGAAATGGCAGAGTTGAAATCGACTGAACTTGATATTAGTGGGATGACTTGCGCCTCCTGCGTGGCGCACGTAGAGAAGGCTTTGGTTCGCGTTCCCGGCGTCACCAAAGCTTCGGTCAATTTAGCCACCGAGCGAGCGACGGTAGAGCATGAGGCTGGAACTGAACCGGGGAAGCTCACGCATGCCGTTGAGAAGGCCGGTTACTCGGCTCAAATGCATGAGATGCACGGGCACGGCGAAGACCACTCCGCTCACATGGCGGCATCTTCCGAGGCGGATATGCGCCGGCAGCGGCTGAATTTGATCGCTGCTGTCTCGCTGACCGCTCCGACCTTAGCGATCTCGATGCTTTGGCACATGAGGCCGGTTTGGGCGAATTGGCTGCTGCTGGTGTTGAGCACACCGGTCGTACTTTGGGCAGGACGAGAATTCTTTCAGACGGCTTGGAAGGCAGCCCGGCATGGCGTAGCGAACATGGACACGCTGATCGCGATGGGCTCGGGGGCCGCTTGGGCCTACAGCCTGGGAGCATTGCTCACCATGGGTTCTTCGGGCTCGATGCAGAGCGAGCATATTTATTTCGAAACGGGCGCGGTGATCGTTACACTGATCCTGGTTGGGCGTTTTTTGGAGTCGAAGTCGAAGCGCGGTATGTCGGCGGCGATCTCGAAGCTCATGTCGTTGGCTCCTAAGACGGCCCGCAGAGTTGTGGAAGGCCGAGAAGAGGATGTCCCGATTGAGACCGTACAAGTTGGCGACCTTCTAAGGATTCGCCCGGGAGAGCGGCTTTCAGTCGACGGTGGCGTGGTTGAGGGCGATTCGTTTGTGGACGAATCGATGCTGAGTGGAGAGCCCGTTCCGGTCCACAAGGCGGCCGGCGACAGCGTGACAGGCGGGACGGTGAATCAAAACGGGACGTTGCTGTATCGGGTGACGCGGGTTGGCGCTCAGACGACCCTTTCTCAGATTGTTCAGATGGTGCAACGGGCGCAGGGCTCGAAGGCGAATGTCCAACGTCTGGCGGACCGGGTATCGAGCGTGTTTGTCCCTCTTGTAATCTTGGCTGCACTGGCCACGATCGTGTTCTGGATGGCGATTTTGCACCAGGGGTTCGGCGCTGCGGTGGCTCCTGCGGTAGCGGTCTTGGTGATTGCTTGTCCCTGTGCGCTCGGCTTGGCGACGCCAACGGCGATCATGGTGGGGACGGGACGCGGGGCAGAGCTCGGAATCCTCATTAAGGGAGGCGAGGTCTTGGAGCGGGCGGGCAAGATCCGGACGGTTTTGCTGGACAAGACTGGAACGATAACCGAGGGCAAGCCTCGCTTGGTTAGAAGTGAGGCGGTTGGAGGGCTGGGACTCGACGAGGTGCGGAGGATCGCCGCTGCAGCCGAACTGTCCTCGGAGCACCCGATCGCGAGAGCGATTTGCGAGGCGGCGGCAGACATGAAGTTACCCAGCGTGTCGGAGTTTGAGGCATTGGGCGGCAAGGGCGTTCGGGCTGTCATCGAGGGCAACCAAGTGGTCGTAGGGACGAGGTCGCTGATGCAGGAATTGGGAATTCGGGTTCAGGATAAGACCCTACCATTTGCACGAGCCTGGGAGAGCGAAGGGAATACGGTGGTGCTGCTCGCCGTCGCGGGGCAAGTCGAGGGTGTGTTTGGAGTAGCGGACGAAGTTCGGAACTCTAGCGCAGAAGCCATCGAGGAGCTCAAAGCTATGGGGCTGGAGCCGGTGATGGTGACGGGCGATAACCGCCTGGCGGCCGAGGCTGTGGCCAAACGAGTGGGGATCGCGCGGGTTGAGGCGGAGGTTTTGCCGCAGGACAAAGCGCAGTTGGTGAAGGGATTCCAGGCATCGGGCGCCAAGGTTGCGATGGTGGGAGACGGGATTAACGACGCGCCGGCTTTGGCTCAAGCGGACCTGGGGATTGCTATGGGGGCGGGGTCGGACATCGCTTTGGAGACCGCCGACATTACGCTTTTGCGATCGGACCTTCGCGGCGTTCCAGTTGCGATGAAGCTCGCGAGGGCCACACTGGCCACGATTCGATGGAACCTGGTTTGGGCCTTTGGATAT